>DAHXNT010000033.1 GCA_027365215.1 Microcaldota archaeon | reverse complement strand
TGACTTCATGAAGGTAATCAAGCTGAAGGACCTCACGATAAAGTTTATACCAGCGGGCCACATTCTGGGAAGCGCGATGATAAGCGTCAGCGACGGAAAGCACACAGTGCTCTACACTGGCGACATAAACCTGGCTCCGACCAGGCTGATGGAGGGCGCTGACACGAGGGCCCTAAAAGCCGACACGCTGATAACCGAGAGCACGTACTCCGGCAGGGATGACAAGTTCCCGCCAGAGGTGAGCACGATCAAGAAGATGGTAGAGAGCGTAAGCGATACGCTGAAGCAGAACGGCTCGGTCATAATACCAAGCTTCGCGGTAGGAAGGGCGCAGGAGGTGCTGCTCATACTGGACGACTACATGAACTCTGGCAAGATACCTAGGGTGCCGATATACATAGACGGAATGATAAACAAGATCATGAGGATACACAGGCACAACATACTCAGCTGCAGGAAGGAGCTGCAGATGAAGATACTCGTGAGCGAATACGACCCGTTCAAGAGCAAGAACTACATACCTGTGGACAGGAAGCCCACGAGGATGAAGGCCATAAAGGACAGCGAGCCGAAGATAATAGTGACTACGAGCGGCATGCTGAACGGCGGCCCGATCCTGGAGTACCTCACGCACATGGCGAAGAACCCGCTGAACAAGCTCATAATGGTTGGCTATCAAGCCAAAGGCACATTGGGGAGGTCCCTTCAGGAAGGCGACCGCGAGGTCGAGATAGACAAGAAGAAGGTTCAGGTGAAGCTCAAGGTGGAAACATTCCACCTATCTGCGCACGCGGACAGGACGCAGCTCCTGAGCCTCCTTACAAAGGTAAGGGGACTGAGGAACGTCTTCATAGTGCATGGCGATAAGAGCAAGTCGGAGCAGTTCCGCGAGGACATAGCTAAGAAGTACAAGGCTACCGTGCCAAGCATAGGCAGTACGCATACGCTCTGAGCGGCCTCTCGGAGCGCATGCTATCCTGTTCGCCATATGACGTAGGTATACCAACATAATTTATATATATTGCCTACATGTGTAAGAAACCTGTTAAAGTGAGTCTTGGGCGGGGGTAAGGAGATGGCTGGAAAGAACAAGAAATTGGAGAAGGAGTTGGAGAAGCTGAAGAGCTTCAAGTCTGTCAACAACATAATACAGAGGAGCGAGGCGGAGAACGCGCTGCTCTATGGCACCTCAAGGGGGGACCAGGATCCTGCAGACGACGAGATGTTCGAGACGATGATGGCCAAGCTGGTTAGCAAGGGTGCATCGCCTTCTTCCGAGAAGAAGTACCTCGAGTTCGTGGAGAAGAGCAGCACGGAGGAGCGCGGAGAGAGGATAGACAAGAAGAAGAAGGTCAAGCTCGTCAGGAACGGCACAGGGCCGAAGATAAAGCAGCACATACACGCGGTGAAGACCGGCTCCAAAAGCGGCAGCAGGCCAGGCGGCAGCCGATCAGCAAAAAGGAAATCCAAGGGAAGGAAGTAAGCAGAAGGATACGTCATATCTGATCCTGTAGCGCGGCGTGGTGCGGTCGACCTCGTTTCGCCGATAATCCTCATCAACCATTATTTATATTTAACAGTCTAATTCCTCTTGTACTCCTAGGGCTCGTAGCACAGGGGTAGTGCACCCGCTTTGCAAGCGGGGGGTCGCGGGTTCGAATCCCGCCGAGTCCATTCCTATTTCAGATATTGCCTTTCTTCGTCCTCTTTAGCACGTAGTCGAAAAAGCCGTACACGGTGCCGTCAGCAGAAGTCCATTCAGAACGGAGCCTTGTCTTCTTTTCAGCCTTCCTCAAGGCCGAAAGAAGCGAGCGGTTCAGCTCCTTAGCATCATTTCCTTCCAATTCGGCCTCGAATACCAGCTCATCTCCTTCTTCCCTAACAGTCGCATTTGCTGCAAATCCTTTCAGGACGGGCCTTATGGCCATTGGCCTGTCGCTGCTTATCCTTGCTTTGAGCCTGAACCTGAAGCGCTCCACCTCCTTCGGATCACTTCTTCTTCCTGCCATTGCTCTTTCACTGCCCTTCATCTTCGTCTTCATCATCGTCGTCGGGCTTCTTCTGTGGCTGAGGCTTGGGCTTCTTCTGCCCCTGCCCTTGTTTCTTCTGCAGCTCATTCACATAGTCGTTTATGCCCCTGACGCCGAACGGTATCGGCATCGCCAGCCCCTTCGTCTCTGTCGGTATGAAGACCATGACGTTCTTGCCGTTTATGCTGACCTCGTACATCATGTTCAGCGCCCTGAGCTGCATGGCCCACGGATCCGACTCGTACTTGTGCGATGCCTCGATCATCTTGTCTGCCGCAAGGGATTCGCTCTCCGCGAGTATCACCCTCGCCTGCTTCTCCCTGTCGGAGGTCGCGACCCTTGCCATCGCGCTCTGGAGCTCCGGCGGTATTGTAACGTCGCGTATTTCTACAGATATGGCCTGAGTGCCCCACAGCCTAATCCTCTCCTCTATGAGCCCCTTTATGTCCTCGCCTATTATGTCCCTGCCCGCCAGCATGGTGGCCAGTTCGCTCTTTCCTATGATGTCTCTCATCGCGGTCTGCGCTGCGAGAAGCACCGAATTGTAGTATGACTGGACGTTCAGAACCGACCTTTCAACCTCCTTGACCTGCCAGAAGAGTATCGCATCCACGTCTACCGGCACGTTGTCCTTCGTGAGCGTCTTCTCCGCCTTGAACGATGTGCTGAGAACCCTGGTATCTATTGTCATCGTGGTGCTGTCTACTATCGGTATGATTAGGAATATGCCCGGCCCTATTATGCCCTTGTACCTTCCGAACCTGAGAACCGCCTTCCTGTTCCACTCGCTCAGGACCCTGACCGATAGGGCGAGCACGAGTATCAGGCTGAATATGAATCCTATAGCGGCAAACTGGTAACTGCCTATGTAATACCCTCCGCCTGTGAATATCACTAAGATAAGGAAGTCGATAAGAGCCGCGATGCCTCCCTTATAAGTTCTGGACGCGTCCAAAGGAACCGTTGTTTTGTTCTGCGCTGTCTGTTTGTCCTGCACCGTTGGTGCGTTCTGCATGTTACCACTAGAGCCTGCCATATTATCATCCCCTATGATAATAGCTGGCCAAAGAGACTATTTAGGGCTTTGGTTATGGCGCCGCGCAAAGTCAGCGCCCACGCTTCCCCAGTGACATCCTTGCCAGCCTGGCCGTGGTGCTTACGATCTTCTTATGGTAGTTTGATTCGAAGGCGAACAGCACGAACACGAATATGGTTACCGCCACTATGCCGCTCAACGCGTACTCCAGCCACTTGAGTATGATGCCTATATTCGACGAATACAGCTTCAGGGATATGAGAGTCGCAACCGCTATGCCCACGTCCGCTACCAGGGAGAGATATGCAAGCCTGTCAAGGATGCGCTTGTAGAAGTTCACCTTTTTGAGGCGCTTGTAATTCTCCTTCGTAGTGTCTACCATAACCGTCGCCTAAAAAAATAAGCAGTGAAGCCTTTTAGGCTTTTTACGCAAGGGGAATAAGGGAACAGTGCGTGCTGTGCGTGCTGTGTGCGTGCCGTATCCTGCCTAACCTCTTCGTGGAAAGCCTGAACTGTTGGGAACCTTCCCACGAGCGTATTCCCACATTGCGATGATAAATACTGCGATGGGCCTCTTTGGCTGACCGTGATATCACAGAAGAACATAATATTATTAGCTTCCAAAATCAGGTAAACGGGTGATATGATGGTCGAACTGAAGATAGAACCCAGCAGGGCCGCACTGGTTATAATAGACCTGCAGAAAGGCATCGCCTCTACAGGTAGGCACCTGGAACCGATCGAAGGCGCTAAGGTTGTCGAGAACGCAGCGAGGCTTGTCTCGGCGATGAGAAGTGCTGGCTCCTTCATAGTGCCGGTGCACGTGGGCTCGAAGGACGGCAAGGACATGCCCACAATCAGCGCAGAGCAGGCAATGGGCAGATCTGCCATGCCGCCGGACTGGATGGACATCGTTCCAGAGCTTGGAGCATTGGAATCCGACCACGTGATATTGAAGCACAACTGGAGCGCGTTCTACGGAACCGACATGGACCTGCAGCTCAGGCGCAGGCGCATAGACACGATAGTGCTCTGCGGCATATCTACTAACATAGGCGTAGAGTCAACCGCAAGGGACGCGTACCACCACAACTACAACCAGATATTCGCGACGGACGCGATGGCCGCGATGAGCAAGGAAGAGCATGACGGCACTCTCAACTACATATTTCCAAGAATCGGCGTAAGGGCCACGACCGACGATATAATATCGGCCCTGAAAAATAGCCAGAAGTGATATCATGATGCCAAACATGGATCCGAAGCAGATGAAGAGCATAATGGAGAAGATGGGCATAAAGTCCACAGACGTCGAAGCGATGAGGGTCGTAATCGAGTGCCCCGACAGGCGCATAGTCGTCTCCGAGCCGCAGGTAACGAGGATAGAGGCGCAGGGCGCGGTCACGTTCAGCGTTGCTGGAAACATAAGCGAGGAGGCTCCCGAATCCGCGAAAGAGGAGAAGGCCGAGATAACTGAGGATGACGTAAAGCTCGTCATGGAGCAGAGCGGCGTCCACGACGCGGAAAGGGCGAAGTCCGCGCTCGAAGAGAGCAATGGCGACATAGCGAGCGCGATAATGCGCCTCAAGGAAGGATCCTGACAACCTGTTCCTTCTTCCTGCCTACTTGCTTACCCTGAACGCCTGCGCGTAAGGTATATCCCCCACTTTCTTGACGCTTTCCGGGTCTATGACATTGCATCCTATCGCGGCGTCGACCGCCTCCTGGCCCACCACGTTCGCCGTGTAAACCCTGTTTGCGTCTATCACGTCAGCGACGCCCTCCTTCGATACGAGCTCGCCCTTGTAGAATTCGGAGTAGTCCCTTATGTTTATCTCGATTGCGCCCTCGCTTAGCACTTCGCCTATGAGCGACTCGTCGCACATCGCCACCATGTCGCCGTTGTCGCTCTTGTGTATCTTCAGGAATATCATCGTATCTCCCAGATAAACATCCTAATCAACATCCTAGTCAACATATTCATCAGAATCACCCGTACCTGTAGAACAGTACGGTGGTGGCGCTGTACATTATCCCGTACCATATCAGCCACATGCCTCCAGCGAAGTTGTGGAAGCCGAAAGTGGAAAGTATCCCGAGCGAGAAGAGGCCTACCGCGAGAGTCAGCTCCGTCCTCGTGTTGAGCAGGCTGAACGACAGGTTATGAGACTTCGCCTGCGCCGTGCTCCTGTTCCAGTTGAACGCCGGGTTCTTGTTCCTCAAGGCCGCTATCGCCGCCTTGGTCCTTATGACTGCGAGGCTAAAGTTCAGCACGAAGACCATGAATCCCTTGCTAGTCGACTTGAAGTATATCTTCGCGAGTATTATCGGTGCGAGCAGCGAGGACATGAAAGCCAGGATGCCTAGTATCTCCAGGTCGAGCCCGATGTACGTCTGATTGAAAAAGTGCCTTATCGTAATGTGCAGGAACGGCAATGATGAGAACACTATGAGCACCGACACGAGCGTGAACAGTATGAGCACTACCGACAGGTAATTGAGGCCGAAACCGTGGGTTATGTAGTCCATGCGCGAAAGAGGGGAGCCATGCATCGACTTCCTGAAGTGGAAGAAATAGCTGATGAACTGCGTGTCGCCGTAGTTGTACCTCCACTGCTGCTTCGCGAGAGCGGTGAACGTGGTTATCGGCTTGCCATATGCGTATATCTTCGGCACGTATAAGCTCTTGAAATGCCTTCTGTCGGACTCGAAGCTGAAGAATGTGTCCTCTATCACGTATTCGGGGAACCCGCCTATCACGTCGATCGCCTTCCTCCTGATAAGGCCGCACGACCCGGCATATATCGCGGTGTTGTTAAGCGCCCTCGCGGTCTGTATGAACCTGAAGAAGAAGCCGTCGAAAAGCTTCACCGCGTTGGCGAAGAAGTTGCCGTTGAACGCGCTCTTCTCCGTCTGCACGTATGACATGTTGCTGTCGTTGAAATAGGGTATGAGGTCAAGGAGGAAATTCGTGTTCGTGAGGTACTCGTCATAGTCGAATATCGCTATTAGCTCGTCATTCGAGTTCTTGAGCATGTGGTTCAGCGCGCCTGCCTTGTATCCCTTCCTGTCTGTCCTGTGCATGTAGGTTATGCCGTTCGCGTCGCTGAACTCGTGTAATGCGGAGACCACGTCCTGGTCTGTTGAATCGTCGAGCAGGTAGAACTTTATCTTATTCTTAGGGTACTTCAGGTCCTTGAGCCTTAGCATGTTCCTCTTGACGAGCTCCGGATCCTCGTTGAACACGGGCATTACGACCCCGACGCTCGGCTTCCTGCGCACGGGCTTCAGCGCCGCATTAATCTTCTGAAGGTACCTGTCGTAGAAGTATGACCTGTAGTATGCGAGCGCGGCGAATATGTTGAAGAAACCCGCTATGAGCGTAAGCACCGCGAAGCTCGCGGCTAGGACGAACATGTAGACAGAGTCGGCTATCGCGAAGAGGTACAGCACGAATCCCAGGCCAGCGACGGCCAGGAATACGAACATTGCGACGCTGAACATCCTCACTAGGAAGCCCTTGCTCGTGAAATCTGCGTTCATAGAACCATACTTTCTGGTTGTGGACTGTGGATTATGAATAACGAATAAAAGCTATATAAAGCCTATAAAGACTTAAGACTTATAGATATTGCTATCCGAAGCCTATAAATGTTGTCTTACAACTTACATTCGAAACAAATTCGAAGATGCAAGGCGTTGATTACATGCCAGGGTGGCGGAATCCGGTATCGCGCCGGTCTCGAGATTGCAGATTCTTCGAGAGCTGATAAGTGATGCAACAGGCAAACCGGTGTCCGCAAGGACTTTTGGGTTCAAATCCCA
>DAHXNT010000032.1 GCA_027365215.1 Microcaldota archaeon | reverse complement strand
GGCGATTGGCGGCCTGGTCTGGACGATAACGCAGCCGAGCCTCATAACGATAGACTTCGCTGACGTGAGGTCGATCATGGGCAACGGCGACGTTGGCTTCATATCGGTAGGCACGGGAAGGGGCAACGACAAGGTTGCTGCGGCGGCCGACGGAGTGCTGAAGAACAAGCTGCTCGATGTCTCGTTTGAGGGAGCGTCAGGAGCGCTGATTCACATAACAGGCGGCTCGTCACTCTCGATAGGCGACGCGATTTCAGCAGGAGAAATGATAACCGACCAGATGGACCCGAAGGCGAACGTAAAGTGGGGAGCCAGGATCATACAGGGCTACGACGACAAGATAGAAATCGTGGCTATAGTGACCGGCGTCAAGGGAGCGAGCATTGTAGGCAAGCTCGAAGAAAGGACGTCAAGCACCCCGTACAACGACCTTGAGCTGATAGGCTGAAAAGCCTTTCAGCTATTTTATCCCTTTCATTGGGCTTTCATTTAACCAAAGGGTGGCAATATGGAGAACTACGCAGACTATGAGGACTTTTCAGTCAGAGCCGCAGTCATAGGCGTCGGCGGCGCGGGAAGCAACCTGGTGAACAGGATGCACTCGCACGGCATCAAGAGCGCCACGACAGTGGCGATAAACACGGATGCCAAGCATCTCAGCATGATAGGCGCTGACAAGAAGCTGCTCATCGGCAAGGACGTCACGCGCGGCATGGGCGCCGGCGGATTTCCCGAAGTCGCCGCGAAGGCGGCTGACGTAAGCAGGGTGGAGATAGCCGAAGCGATAAAGGACTACAACCTCATATTCCTGGCCGTAGGGCTCGGTGGAGGCACAGGTGGCGGCGCAGGCCCGGTGGTCGCTGAGATGGCGAAGGAGAACGGCGCGCTGGTCATAGCATTCTCCACATATCCTTTCTCTCTGGAAAGGAGCAGGAAGGCGAAGGCCGACTGGAGCCTCGAGAGGCTCTCAAGGAATGCGGACAGCGTCATACTGATAGAGAACGACCGTCTGCTCAGCTACGCTCCGAACCTTTCAATAGACAAGTCGTTCGAGCTAGTAGACAATGTGGCAGCGAACGCCGTGAAAGGCATCGCCGACGCGATAAAGTTCCCGAGCCTGATAAACCTGGACTTCTCGGACTTGGGCGCCGTGATCAAGAACTCTGGCATAGCCACTATAAACATAGGCTTCGGCACCGGCAACGACCGGATAAACAGCGCGATAAACTCGACGCTCAAGCACCCCCTGCTCAACGTGGACATGAGCGGCGCGAAGAGCGCGCTCGTGCACATAGCCGGCGGAAGCTCGATGACCATAGAAGAGGTGACGCGCATAGGCGAAGGAGTGACGGAGCACCTTGACGACAACGCCAACGTGATATTCGGCGCGAGGCTGAGCCCTGAGATGCAGGACCAGATACGCGTCATGTCGATCGTCACTGGAGTGAAGCCGCAGCTCGAGTATCCTGTGAAAATGAACCGGGCCTCTGCCACCGACATAAACTTCCTTTCCGGGCTCGAGAGCATCTAGCCTGGTCTCATTCTTTTCTTTTATTCCTCAATTCCTTCGTTTTTGCACCAGCGCGCACTATGAGGCAGGGCACAACCGTCAAGCTATATATACTTTCCTAGCGAATAACTCATGTTCTAACTTTCTAGTCAATCTGAAGGTTTTGAAGGTTTTTTAATGGAAGGCGAGAGGAGACACATTTCGATGAAGGAGCTGAAGAAGGGTGGCTACGTCCTGATAGACGATGAGCCATGCAGGGTCGTTGAGATCGACACCAGCGCGCCGGGCAAGCACGGCGCGGCGAAGATGCGAGTCACCGCGATCAACATATTCACGTCAAGCAAGAAGACGCTGGTAAAGCCGAGCGACGCTTCGGTCGACGCTCCGGTGATAAACAAGAAGAGGGTGCAAGTTGTTTCCATAACCGGCAGCAACGCGCAGCTGATGGACATGGAAACGTACGAGGTGTTCGAGCTGCCCATGGACGATGAGATAAAAGGGAAGCTGCAGCCCGGGGCCGAAGTGGAGATAATAGAGACTATGGGCAAGCGCGCGTTCTTCAACATGTAAGCGCAAATGGAATCGAATACGGTGTACTTATGGAAATAAAGATAACAAAACAGAACGAGAACAGGCTTCTGCACAGGAAGGAGATAGAGTTCGCAATAGCGGGCTTCGAATCCACGCCTTCCAAGGCGGAAGTCCACAGGGAGCTGTGCAAGAAGCTGAGCCTGATGCCAGACACCACTATAATAGCGAACCTGAAGCAGGAGTTCGGCATGAAGGAGTGCACAGGCACAGCCCACGCCTACGACAGCAAAGAGGCGATGTCCGCTGAACCAGAATACTCGAGGAAGAGGATGGAGAAGTCTCTCGGCGCGCCTGCAGGCGGCGAACCGGCAAAGGAGGAGTCAAAGGAGGAGCCGAAGGAAGAGGGCAAGCAGTAGCGATTCTTGAGCGTGCGTTGATATGGCAGAAAAGAAGGAGAAAAAGGAGAAGAAACCTAAGGAGTACAAGACTGGCAAGATGTGCCCGAAGTGCGGCAGCAGGATGGCTGACCACAAGAACAGGCTGAGCTGCGGTAAATGTGGTTATACTGAGTTCAAGCATGAATAAGGTGTTGCGCTGGCAGTGTCACGCAGAGCGACAACGCGGAAAGGCGGCCGCCGAAAGGCTGGCGGGAGAGCACAATCAGCTCCAAGGAGGAAGGCGCAGGCGCCTGCGCATGAAAAGCCGGCAGTCAAATACTTGTTCTACGCGGCGTTCGCGATATCCATAATCGCGCTGCTCGCCACTTATTACGCATATGGCGTGGGCATCATAGGCATGACCGCGGCCAACACTTACTCTACGATATATCTCGAGATAGCTTTCTTCCTTAGCGTCTTCGCGTACATGCTCGCCAAGGGCAACACGCTTTCCGGAATAATATCGCAGCTGGGCCTCTCAAGGAAGAAGATAGGGGTCAGGTTCCTGCTGATCGGGCTTCTGCTGTTCGGCGCCATGCTGGCCCTGGAGTATGGGGTCGGCGCTTATTCCTACTACACGCACACCAGCCTTCCGACAAATGTGATGAAGGTTCTCGGCGGAATGCCGATATACTTCTACATCTTATCGTTCACGCTCATACCTTTCACTGAAGAGACGCTGTTCAGGGGCTTCCTGGTACCGAGGATAGGGATAATACCCGCGGCGCTGATATTCGCGCTGCTGCATTCAGGCTACGGGTCGATATCAGAGTTCGTCGCGGCGCTGGTGTTCGGCCTTCTCGCCGGCTACGTGTTCAAGAAGACGGGCTCGCTGTATTCTACAGTGCTGGCGCACGGCCTCGTGAACTTCCTCACGATAGCGACGCTTTTCTTCTAAGGTAACAGCCAAGTGGTGCTATGCTCAAGACCATAGTAGTCGTCATGGAACCGGAGTACCAGATAAATCTGGGCCACATAGCCAGGACTGCGAAGAACTTCTGGGCGAGCGAGCTGCGGCTGGTCAACCCCAAGTGCAAGTACAACGGCAAGCGCGCCATCCAGTACTCGAAGCATGCGCACGACCTGATAGAGAAGGCTAAGATATACGACACGTTGGCGTCCGCGACAAAGGGCTCGCTGTCGATAGGCACTACAGGCATCTGGCACAAGACAAACGCATCGTTCTACAATGTGTACCGCATGTCCGAATTCCTCGAGAGGTTCGCGGTCCAGCTCAGGACCGCGCGTACTGTCGCAGTCGTCCTCGGGAGGGAGGGAACAGGCCTCAGCAGGGATGAACTGAAGGCGTGCGATGCGACGATAAGCATAGAATCGAACCCAAAATACCCGATACTTAACATATCTCACGCCCTCTCGATAGTCCTGTACGAGATATCGAGAATAAGGCAGAGTGACAGTGCCGGAGAGCTCGGCAGAACGCTCGCTACGGAAAGGGACATAGACGCGGCGGTTGGAATATTCAGCGGCATCGTCGGCAGGAAGCGATACATCAGGGACAAGGAGGCTGTCGTATCCGGGTTCAGGCACGTGATAGAGCGGTCGGTGCCCACCAGGAAGGAGCTGAAGGCGCTGTCCGTAGGGCTAGCGGAGCGCAAGTCCCAGGCAAGGGTAAGCGCAAACGGAAAAAAGAAGAAGTAAGCTGAAACATACAAAAGAGAATAGAAAACAGAAAAGAGAAGAAAAAAGAGAAAGAAGGAAAACTGGATTAGAACGGCTTGCTCTGCGCCTGCGGCTTCCTGCTCTTGATTATCTTGACCCTAGCGGGCGTTATCAGTATCTTGTCCTGGCCTATCCTCGCGATGTCGCCGTTTATCTTCGCCAGGTGCTCCTTCAGCTTGTCGATTATCCCGCTGAGGGTCTGCTGCCTCTTGGACATGTCTGCTATGTTGAGCAGTATTATGTTCTTCTTGCCGAGCTCGTCCTCTATGACCTGTAGGTCTGCTTCTTGCTGCAGGTTTATCGGCTTGACGTAGAAGTCCGCGGGCTCGTTTATCACGTCCACGTCCTCCATCTCGGCTGAGCCCATGTATTCCTCTATATCGAGATCCTTGCTTGTGCCAATGGATTTGCCTAGTCTGTCGAAAATACCCATCATTTCACCTATTGTCGCCGTTAACTGTTACCAACTATGCATTATTAGCTTTTAATACTTTCCTTAAAATTCGAATTGGGGTCGTCTGCCAGAGGCCCACGGCGTCATAAGCCCAAATGTGAAAGGTTAAAAATGGTTTCTGTCATTATATAATCGCGATGGCCGTAAAGATCAAGCGCGTCTATGAGAAATACGACGTAATAGACGGCGTAAGAATTCTCATTGACCGGCTTTGGCCGAGGGGAGTCAGGCACGACGGATCCAAGGTCGACCTCTGGCTGAAGGAAGTAGCCCCGAGCACCGAACTCAGGAAGTGGTTCGCACACGACCCCAAGAAATGGGTGGCGTTCCAGAAGAAGTACATAAAGGAACTCGACGGCAATCCCGCTCTCGACAAGCTCATCGGCATAGCGCGCGAGAACGACACGATAACGCTGCTCTACGCGACGGTCGATACCGAGCACAACAGCGCCATAATACTGAAGCAGGTCCTGGAGAGCCGGCTGAGCAGGATCAACAGCGGCGAATAGCCTGGCTTCATCTAAACGGTGCCTCATTTGCAATACATAATACTCGATACCAGCTCAATCCTGTTCGCGGCAGCAAACAGGAAGGACGCGTTCAGGGCCGTAGCCGAGAGGTTTTCGGACTCCCGCATACTGATATCGAAAGGAGTGAAGCGCGAGCTGGCCGGAATCTCGTCCAACAAGGGCAGGAAGGGCGCTGCGGCGCGCCTGTCATTGGAGATGTTAGGGTATAAAAAGGTTAATGTAGATAATGTATCTGGCAACGTTGACAGCTGGATTGTTACGAAGGCATCTTCTCGCGGCGTTCGCGCCGTAGTCACTAATGACGACCAACTTGCCAGGAAGTTAAGGGGAAGAGGAGTAATGGTTTTCAAGGTTTCAAGAGAGGGGTTTCTCAGACAGCTCTGATAGAATAGAGGGATAACATGTACATGGTGCACACCATAAAGGACACGTTCAAGATGAGTCCGGAATACTTCGACCAGAACATAGAGGACGTCGCAGTAAAGATACTAAGGGGCAAGTACGAGGGCACCATAGACAAGGATCTCGGAGTGGTAATGGTTATATTCAATGTCAGGAACATAAGCGATGGCACGATACTGCCTGGGGACCCGGCAACGCACCATGACGTGGAATTCGATGCTCTGACGTATATGCCGCAGGTCGACGAGGTGGTCGCAGGCAAGGTGACCGACCTGGTGGACTTCGGCGCGTTCGTGCGCATAGGGCCCATGGAAGGCCTCGTGCACGTATCCCAGATAGCCGGAGAATATATCTCGCTCAACAGGAAGATACCTGCCTTCGTGTCGAAGCAGGGCACCAGGTCGCTGAAGAAGGGCGACACGGTATACGCGAAGGTGTCTACGGTAAGCATGAAGAACTCGATAAAGGACTCGAAGATAGCCCTGACAATGAAGCCGGAGGGCCTGGGCAAGCTCGAATGGATAGGCATGCCAGCGCCGAAGCCGCGCATGGTCAGGAAGGGCTCGGGCTCGAGAAAGTTCCAGAGGAGGCCCTGATACAGGGCAAAGGATATCGCAACAGGTGAAATAATGCCGGAAGAGAAAGCGTGCAAGGTTTGCAGGATGATAATAAGCCACGGTGACGTATGCCCGCTATGCGGCTCCACAGATCTCACGAACAAGTGGAACGGCTACATAATACTGTTCAACGCAGAGAAGTCGTACGTTGCCAAGAAGCTGGGCCTCAAGGTCAGCAGCGTCTTCGCCCTTAACATAAAGGAATAGGAATAGATTTTAAGGAAGGGCCGCATCATTCTGCGGCATCGCCCTCCTTCTCATCAGCCTTCTTTTCTTCCATCGCCTTCTCGTATTCCTCCTTCACCTGCACCTTGCTTATTCCGTCTATGTAGGAGAAGGACGCGGCTATCACGTTCGCCCTGCCTATGAAGTAGTCTATGTTCTTGCTCACCTTGCTGCCGTACTCCAGCACTGCGGCTCCGCCGGATATCTCGACCTTCGTGGGCTCTGCCGCATAGGTCCTTCCCAGCGAGGCTATCTTCTCTTCCGGCTTATCAAGCCTGTGCACCACCTTCACCTCATACTCGATGCTGTGGCCCGCGAACTCGTGATTGAGGTCAACGACAACCCTGCCGGAGTTGACACTCTTAACTATCGCGTGCGCATCCTCGAGGTCGACGTGCATTCCCGGGTACGGGTTGATATTCCTTGCCCTGAATTCCGACAGCGGCATCACTCTTACGAGATCCTCCTGCCTGGCCCCGAAGGCGTCCTCCGGCGCGAAAACGAACTTCTTCGAGGAGTTCATCTCCATGCCCCTCAATTCGCGGTCCAGCCCCTTTATTATGCTGTGCGTGCCGAGTATCACGAGCGAAGG
>DAHXNT010000031.1 GCA_027365215.1 Microcaldota archaeon | reverse complement strand
ATGGGTCGCTGACCGTCAGCCTCATGCCCTTGTATTCCCTTATCGACTCGCTGATGAAGCGGTCCGTGCCTATGCCGTCGTATATCTTTTCGAGATCGTCGCCGAGCCTGAGCCTGCGCTTTACGCTCTCTATCCTTTTCGCGCTCGGATTCTTCAGCGTAAGGTGTCCATTCTCGACGCTGCCGGAATGCGACACTTCGAACGACTCCCTGCCTTCGAAATACAGCAGCCTGTTGCCGCCCAGCAGGTCGGCATGGAAGGTGAGCGGCTGCGCGCTTTCGAAAGTATCCTTCATGTTGAAGTAGCGCACCCCTATCCTGAATGGCCCGCTCTGGGCAGCCCTGCTCATGATATTTCCTCTGCCCTCTTCCTTACCTGCTTCGCGTCCTCTATGTTTCGCACCGTCACCGTGCCGTCCTCAAGGCTCTGGTAATCGACTGTTATCGCGTTTCGCACCCCTACCTCGTCGGCCCTCGCATACCTCTTCCCTATGCTTCCGGTGCCGGAGTAGTACGCGCTGACGCCCTTGTCCTTCAGCCTTTCGGCGATGCCCTTTGCCATATCCGCCAGCTTCTCGTCCTTCTGCAGCGGGAAGACCCCATACTCGTACGGCGCTATCCCCTTGTTGAGCAGCATGATGTCCCATCCGCGCTCCTCATCGAAGTAGTGCGAGTTGAACAGCAGGGTCCAGAATATCCTGTCCACGCCTATGCTTATCTCTACGACGTGCGGCAGCACCTTTTTGCCATCCACGCTGACTGACATGTCCATGCCTGAATGCTTCTGGTGGTTCGATAGGTCGAAGTCGGTCCTGTAAGCTATTCCGGTAATTTCCTCGAACCTGTTGTCTATGCTCACTTCGACGTCTATGTTGCCCTTCGAATAATGCGGCAGCTCCTCCGGCAGCGCCTGCCTGAATCTCACCACTTCGTCCTTGAACCCTATCGACCTTATGAATAGCAGATACTTGTAGACCAGATAGCCGAACAGCCTGTTCGGTATCACTCCAGAATCGAGCGCCTCCCTTATGGTCGTGCCCTTCGTGCTCCTGCCCTTCAGTTGGTCATCCACCGTAAGAAGGTTTATTCTCTCCGACATGAAGCTGTCGTCTACAATCTTCCCGTCTATAGTTATATCGCTAGCGCCAGCATCGAAGAAATACTCGAGCTCCATCTGGGAGAACTCCCTGAGCCTTATGAGCATCCTCCTGGGCGATATCTCGTTCCTGAACGCCTTGCCGAAGGTGCCGATCCCTATCGGCAGCTTCATTCCTCCAGCAGAGAATATCTTCTTGAAGTCCAGGAATATGCTTTGGGCAGTTTCCGGCCTCAGATATCCCTTGATCGCGCCCTTCGGCCCTACAGAAGTCTGCATCATCAGGTTGTACGGCTCGGCCTCCCCTAGCGTGCCTCCGCACTTGCTGCAGTTTATATTATTCTCCTTGACCATCTCGTCGAGGTCCTTCGCGGTCGCATGTTTGAGCGCGTCGATCGAGGCCCTGTCGCCCTTCGACTCGAAGTACTCCTCAAGCACCTTGTCTATCCTGTAGCTGGTCTTGCAGTCCTTGCAGTAGACGAGATAGTCGAAGAACTTCTCGAGGTGTCCGCTCGCCTCGAACACCTTCTCGGGTCCTATGATCGTAGTGTCTATCTCGACATTGCCCATTCCCTCTATGAAATAGCGCCTCCATGCGCCCACCAGGTTGTTCCTTATCCTCGTGCCTTCCGGACCGAGGTCGTAGAAGCCGCTCATCTCGCCATACGCGCTGTACGATGGTATTACAAGGTTCCTCCTTGTCGCAAGGTTTATCAGTGCGTCTATGTCCTGCTTCTTCATTATATCACGGCACGTTTGAGCATGAGCTTAAGCGAATCCCTAATAAATAGGCACACAAATATTAAAGAACATAACGAGAGAATATTAGAAGGTCGGAGGGCATCCCGCCGGCGCAACATGGTGAATGACTTGGCTGATCCTTTCGAGGAACTCAGGGAAAAGGCAATCGCGGCAGCAAAGAGCGACATAAAGGAAGCGTACGCCAGCGAGGAGTTCGCGCTCATACAGTCTATAGACGCGTACAACGAGACCGCGAAGTCGTACAACCTCGCGTACGAGAGGCTTAGCGAGTGGTATGGCATATACTATCCAGAGATAAAGATAGGCAACCCGCAGACGTTCATAGGCCTTGCGATGCTAATGGCCGAGAATCAGAACCCGACCAGGGAGCAGCTGCTCTCCCTTCTCAAGGACGAGAAGAAGGCCGACAGCATCCTTTCCAGGCTGGATACGACCATGGGAAGGAAGCTCGGCGGCGAGGAGAAGATTGCGCTCGCGGGGTTCGCCAACATGGCATACAGGATGCAGTCAGCCATGGCAGTAATGGAATCATACATAACCGCGGCTTCTAAGAGGCTGCTGCCTAACACGTCGTACCTGACTGACACGATGATAGCCGCGGAGCTCCTCAGCAAGGCGGGCTCGATGGAGAGGCTTGCGACCATGCCAGCAAGCACCATACAGCTTCTCGGTGCTGAGAAGGCGCTGTTCAAGCACATAAAGTACGGGAGCAAGCCGCCGAAGTACGGCATACTGTTCAAGCTGCCGGTGATCACCGCGGCGAAGAAGTCCGTCAAGGGCAAGATGGCGAGGATGTACGCGGCGAAGCTGACCATTGCGCTGAAGGCTGACTATTACACTAAGAACTTCATAGCGAAGGAGCTGAAGGAGACGCTAGACAAGAGCGTGGAGCGCATGAAGGCTAGCACCCCCGACAGGCCCGAGAGGAAGGAGAGGAATGCTGACAACAGGCAGTACGGCCGCGGAGGATCCGGCAAGTTCAACAGGTTCAATAAGCCCGGAAGGCAGGACAGCTTCAACAGACAGAACAGGCAGAACAGACCAAACAGGTTCAACAATCACGGAAAGCAGGACGGCTTCAACAGGCAGGACAACCGCCCAGACAGAGGCAGATGGCAGAAGCCGGACCGCGGCAACCGCCGCGACAGCAGTCATGACAACCGCCACGACAACCGTCACGACCAGAAGAATCATCATGACCATCGCGACCAGCCGCATGGAGGCAACAGGCGCCCGCCGAAAAGGAAGTTCAGGTAATACCTAATACCTGCAGAAAGTCCATGCCTTTCCCTCTTTTTCAGCACAACAAATAAATTACTTAGATGAAAGCTCTTACCGGTGCGTAGGATGTGCGAACACGTATACTCATTATTGTATTACAAGGACAAGATCTACGTGCTCAGGGAGAAGGGTGGCTTTGGGCTCGTGGGCGGCGAAGTGAAGAAGGGCGAGGGCTACCACGAGGCGATGCTAAGGATAATAAGCAGCAAGACTGGCATACGCGCCAAGGACATATCGTTCCTGAGGAAGACCAACCACCTGTACGGGTTTGACAGCGAGAGGTGCAGGCACAGCAACGGGACAGAGACCCACTACCTTTATATCGCGAAGTCGAAGGTATCGCCGGTGCCAAAAGGCGCAGGGTCTTCAAGGATAAAGGGGTTTACAGAGGCAGAGCTGCTCAAATCGATCTCAGACGAGCGCAAGAGAGAGTCAGTCGGCAGGCTCCTTGAGGACACCGTCGAGACTGGCGTGATAGCGCGCGAGATAAACGGTACTCATATACTCAAATAACTCCAGCTTTCTCATGTTGGTTCTTCCATCTCTCAATTCTCACAATTTTCCAGGCTTACAGAGGTATATCTGACCTGCATTTTCCGAAATTCTTTACGTCTTTGAACCGAAAGGGTTTAAATACTTTCGAAATTGATAAAAAAACGTGATGATATGGCAGAGGAGCAACAAATAGAGATCACAAATGATGCTATAGCCGATGTCGAGCAGGACTACTCGAAGAATCCGGTGCTGGCGCCTTACCACAGGACGATGGAGGAGATAGAGGCCATGCCTGTGATAGAGAAGACCCAGACGGTCTGCCCTGAGTGCAAACTCATCATAACCGGCACGATATACAAGGACGGCGACAACGTCATGATAAGGAAGTACTGCCCGGAGCACAAGTGGACCGTGGAAAAGTACTGGGAAGACTATGATATGTACATGAAGATGCGCAGGTACAACTACTTCGGGAGAGGCTTCGAGAACCCCAACTACATATCCGAGACGAATGGTGCGAACTGCCCGTTCGACTGCGGAATGTGCAGCAGGCACAAGTCGCACACCGGCCTGGCGAACGTAGTAGTAACCAACAGGTGCCACCTGAGCTGCTGGTACTGCTTCTTCTACGCAAAGGAGGGCGAGCCGATATACGAGCCGACACTCGAGGAGATAAGGCACATATTCCTCAACCTGAGGAACCAGAAGCCCATACCTGCGAACGCGATACAGATAACCGGCGGTGAGCCGACGCTGCATCCGAGGATCGTCGAGATCGTGAAGATGGCGAAGGAGGTGGGCTTTGACCAGATACAGCTTAACACTACAGGAATAACCATCGCGAACGACCCGGAGCTGGCCGTAAAGTTCAGGCATGCCGGAGTGAGCACGCTTTACATGAGCTTCGACGGGGTGAGCAGGAGGGCAAACCCGAAGAACCACTGGGAGATTCCGGCGACGCTAGATGCGCTGAGGAAGGCGGGGCTCAACGCGGTCCTCGTTCCTACGGTTATAAGGGGGATAAACGAGCACGAGCTCGGGGACATGGTCAACTTCGCGATAAACAACAGCGACGTAGTGCGCGCGGTCAACTTCCAGCCCGTATCGCTAGTGGGTCGTATGCCTTCAAGGCAGAGGGAGAACCAGCGCATCTCGATACCGGGAGCCATCAAGCTGATAGAGGAACAGACGCATGGCGTTATAAAGAAGGACGACTGGTTCTCTGTGCCGTATGTCGGCGGGATAAACAGGTTCATAGAGGCGCTGACCGGAGAGTACAAGTACGACCTGTCGATACACTTCGCGTGCGGGGCAGGGGCCTACATATTCATAGACAGCGACAACAAGATAGTGCCGCTTACCAGGTTCGTCGACGCGGCGGGCCTAATCGAGCACCTGCAGAGGGCGGTCGATGAGATGGAAGGCAAGAGCAAGCTCGCGAAGAGGGCGATAGCGGTAAAGACGCTTATCGGCATAAGGAAGTTCATAGACAAGAAGAACCAGCCGAAGTCGGTCAACTTCGCGAAGCTTCTCATGAGCATATTCCTGAAGCACGACTTCTCGAGCATGGGCAAGCTGCAGATGAAGTCCATATTCCTCGGCATGATGCACTTCCAGGACGAGTACACCTACGACATACACAGGGTGGAGAAGTGCGACATACACTACGCCATGCCTGACGGTGAAGTGCTGCCATTCTGCACATTCAACGTCTTCCCGGAGGTATACAGGGACAAGGTGCAGAAGCAGTATAGCATACCTGTCAAGGAATGGGAGTCATCGCATCCGGGCTGGACATATTCGTCAGACAAGTACAAGAGGAACGTCAAGGAGATCGA
The DNA here is from genome assembly GCA_027365215.1 of Microcaldota archaeon. Lineage (GTDB taxonomy): Archaea > Micrarchaeota > Micrarchaeia > Micrarchaeales > Micrarchaeaceae > JAMCYG01. The sequence continues at coordinate 1,508 of DAHXNT010000031.1, read as the reverse complement.
GGCAACTCCTGCATACATGAAGACGTATGGCGAGATGGTCGACTACTTCGCGCTGCCTGTAAACGGCGGCAAGTCGGTCAATAGCTTTGTCAACGAGACGTTCGCGCAGAGCGTGACAGTGCCAGTCGCCACAAGCGGCGGCATGGTGCAGGAGCAGAAGGCGGCGATGCCGTCGCACGCACCGCAAACAGAGCATGCGGCGCCAACACCGGCACAATCGCCACAGCCATCTCACATAGATGCATCCGGCACAGGCATGGCATTCGAAGGCGCTGAGTTTTCCGCACATGAAGAGGCAGGATGCTCATGCGGCTGCGGCGACGCAGATAGCAGCCTTGGCGATATGGACAATGGCCTTGGCGGCGGATGCTCATGCGGCGGCCACCATTGATGCGGGCATGAAGCAACAAGAGGGATGAGCCATGGAGAGAATCGACGAGATAATAACCGAATTCAACAAGAGGGCGACAGCCAGGAAGAACGAGCCCGGAACCGAGAACTACAACTGGTCCGTCGAGGAGAATGGCACCAAGTACGTGCTGCCGTACAAGACAATAAAGAGGGTTCTGTTCTCCAACATTTCCCAGAAGGAGCTCATCGACATACCGCATTCCGCGAGGCTCCAATACAGGCTGATGCTTCTCGAACCGGTCATAAAGGCCACGGTCAACTACGTGAAGGGGACCATACTAGTGATATACAACAACACCGGCTCAGGCAACCAGAAGGAGAAGATGAGCAGGGACGAGATCGTCGAATTCCTCGGCACGCAGAGCGTCCACGTGGACCCGGCGGCCGTAAACGAGCGCGACTACGATTACTACAGCGAGTTCTTCAAGTACACCTTCGAGCCGCAGAGGGTAAGGGAGACCGCCCCGTACGGCATAAAGATGGAGGAATGGAAAAGGATAAGGCCGGAATACGAGGCGAAGACCGAGGAGCAGTTCGCTAAGAAGATGGAATCGTTCCACGAGTGGCAGGGCGAATACGCAACCGAGCACCCTGACATACTCAAGGAATACGCGGCAGCTGCTGCTGCAGCCCCAGCCAAGAAGGGCGGCCTGTTCGGCGGCAAGAAGAAGTCAAAGGCCAGCGCAGGAGGAGGCCACTGGTTCCACGGACTCTGAACCCGAGCGTACGGCAGGAACCAAGCTTTCCTGACGTATACTTATACCTTTAAACTTTATTTTGACAAATCCTAATTAGGTGTTAACATGTCAAAGAGATTCGCATTGTTCGACATAAAGGGCACGCTGCTCTACTGCGAGCAGGATCCCGCCTACTACATAGAGGCGGTAAGAAACATATTCGGCCTGCAGCTGGACAGCATCGACCTCGGCAAGTATGCTGGCATGACCGCGCAGATGACAGCGGAAGAGGTTCTCAAGGGGCTCGGCATATCCGACAGCATGATAAAGGAGAAGATGGTGCCGTTCCTCGAGGAGCTGCAGTACTCCTACAACAACTACGGCGGCATGGCCCACATCGCGAAGACCACGTCAATAATG
>DAHXNT010000030.1 GCA_027365215.1 Microcaldota archaeon | reverse complement strand
TGGCCTCCCGGAAGTGTGCAGAAGTCCAAGTTCCTCGCGCTCATCCTTGACGTTTATGCCCGAAAGCCATAGTTTATTAGTCATGCAATCAATTGAAGGAATGCCGCATTCCTAATATAAAAAGGGCATGAAGGCATACGCTGTTCGACGAACTGCACCATAAAACTGGAGCGCGCCGACTTCCCTGCTCAGTACAGCCCTACGGCTATTCCGCCTGCGAGGACGAGCATCAGGCCAAGGATCTGGAATTTCGTCAGCCTGTCATGGTATATGAAGTGCGCGAATACCGCCACAATCGCAGGGGAGGAGTTGCCAGTTACCGCTCCGAGCGCCAGCTGCTTCATAGCTATGACAGCAGCATAGAAAAGGTTGCCCGCGCCGCTGAACAGCCCTGCGGCTATGCCTATGGGCATGCCCTTCCTGACAAGGTCCGGGCTGTGGCCTCTTCTGCGCGCGTATATAGGGGTTATCACGGCCACTGCGGCAAGGCCGACCGTAAAGCTTATCCATATTGGCACCGCGCTGTTAGACGCCACCGATATAGGATATACGAGAAGGATCCACCCCAGCGCCCAGACCAGGTTCGCAGCCATCGCGGGTAGCATCCTCTTGTTGAACTTGAAGCCCTTCTCGGTAGAGACGATAATCACGCCTATCACGACCGCGAGCAGGCCGAAAAGCTCTACGGTACCGACGCTCTCGTGCAGGGCGAACGCGGCATAGAGCGCAAGGACCACCGCCTGTATCTCTATCATCGCGTACGTGTTGGAGGCCTGCTGGCTCTGGAGCGACCAGTAGAATAGGAGGTATCCCGCAGTGGTGACGAGCCCGGATAGCGCTGCGATCTCGGCCGCATACGCGCTTATGCTGAAATGGCCGAAAAGGCCGAGAAGGGCCATGACCACGCTTACGGCCGCGAAGTTGCCGATGATGACCGCAAGCGCGGCATAGAAATTCTTGAACCTCGTTGAGAAGCTCTTTATTATGGTCCCGGAGGTCGCCCAGGCGAGGGCGGCGAACACCGACAGACCCAAGGGAATTAGCATGAAGCGCAACCCGGCTGGCAGCCAATACGCTTGCGCTGTTCACTTATAAATAGTGTTGCGTTGCCCCCACACCACGCCGGAAAGGCATAAAAATAAAGGGTGCTTCATATACATAAGAGGGGAAAGGCATGCCCGACATAAACGTCATACTCGTGGACACGGAGGACAATGAGATAGGCACAGAGGAGAAGCTCAGGGCGCACCAGAACGGCGGCAAGCTGCACAGGGCGCTCTCGGTATTCGTCTTCAATTCCAAGGGGCAGACGATGATACAGCGCAGGGCGCTCACGAAGTACCATTCCGCAGGGCAGTGGGCCAACACGGTGTGCAGCCATCCTTATCCTGGAGAAAACGTGCTCGCCGCGGCGCACAGGCGCCTCATGGAGGAGATGGGCTTCGACTGCGAGATCAGGGAGGCATTCGACTTTCCGTACAGGGCCGACGTGGGGCATGGCCTGACTGAGCACGAGTACGATCACGTGCTTTTCGGCTCGTACGAGGGTAAGCCGAAGCTGAACGCAGAAGAGGTTATGGACTGGAAATGGGTCGGCCTCGAGGAACTGAGAAAGGGCATAAGGAGCGATCCGGACAGTTACGCTCCGTGGCTCAGGCTGATGATAAACAAGGTAATAGAGGAAAGGTCCGCAGCCAATGGGCCGGGACCTTCCTAAGTCCAAGGGAATCGCTGCTCCGCTATTGTTTTGCTATTGCTTAACTTCTACTTGACGAACCTGACGCCTTCGAACGCCAGCTTCTGCTTGTAGCCGAGGTGTATGTTCAGCATGCCGAGAGCCTCCAGATATCTGGCTGATTCCAGCTTGCCGGCGTCAACTACCTCGAAGCCAAGCTTCTCCCCGAGCTCCTTGACCACCGCCTTTGCGTCATCATGGTCCGAAGCAATCAGGAGATCGAGCTTCTCGCCCTTGGCCGTGCCGTCGCCCATGTGCTGCGCGAACACAGTGTTGAACGCCTTGACGACCTTCGCGTGCTTGAGCTCCTTGGACAGCTCCTCAGCGCCTGATGTCTTGAACCCCAGGGCCCAGTCCATGTTCTTGTCCATGACGTTCGTGACGTCTATCACGGTCTTGTCCTTGAAGTTGTCCTTACCTGCTGCGTGTATCGTCTCCTTCAGTGCCAGGTAAGGCACCGCGAGCACTATGACGTCGGAATCCTTGGCCGTCTCCTCCTGGCTCGTGACCCTCACGCCCTGCGGCAGCCCCGCAGACTGCGGGTTCCTCGAGCCATAGGTGACCTCATAGCCCTTCGCCCTGAGCGCCTCTCCTATCGCCTTACCTACATTCCCCGTTCCTATTATACCAATCTTCAAAATCTCACCTATTCGAAATTATGGATTGCGGCCTTTATAATTTTTGGGGTACGGGTATGTAGGACAGGTTACGAATTGCCATGCTAATTCAGCATGTATTTGAGGTGCCCGAGCGGCAATCAACCATTATATACGGCTCCACGCAATATATATGGGTGAAAATGTGTTCAAGCTGCACAAGAGCTATGGACAGAAACATGGGGAAGAGGGCGCCGATGCTGGCGTGATTGCGGGTGTGGACGCTGACGCACTGTCGAAGCAGGCAAGGGAGACCGTCTCTCACGACCCGACAAGGCCCGAGATCGTGCCACGCCTGGTTGAGAGCACAGATCCCGATGCGTTCAAGCGGTTCCTCGGGGAGCACAAGGCGATCACTGACGTGATGATACACGGCAGCGGCGGCGGCCTTGAGGTAAGGACCATGGCGCCGAATGACAAAGGCGGCGTGTCGAGGTTCAGCATCGATGCGGCTGACAGGCAGCGGTTCGAGCAGATCGCGAGCGATGCCGGCTACGGGAGGATGAACCAGAACACGGAAGGCGTAATACTGCTGCACAAGAAATGAGATTGCGCGGCGCGGAATGGTGATTGCACCGGGTACATTACAATCGCGAGGCACGCGGAAGAAAGAGACATGGCCGCGACGAAAGGCATGCTTCGAGGAGAAACCCTGACGGAAAGCGAAAGCAAGTACGCAGAGCATGAGATAAAGGGGATAAAGCACGGCCCCAACTACGCGCCGCGAAGAGATAAGGCAAGCGGCAGCGTGCGAAGCGCCGTGGGCGGTACCGCGATCGCCGTGGGCACGATCGTGATAATCTACGGCGTGCTTGCCGGTGGGGCGGCAGGCGTCGCATGCTCGGTGTTCGGAGGCACTGCCGCGCTCCTCGGCCTTACAGTGGTGCTCTCTTCGAGAAATGTGGCATAGCCGACGGAATGCACCTTGGTGGCGTTACGCTTTCAGCGTCTTTTCCCTGGTCTTCCTGTGCATCAGGTAGGCGAACAGCATGATAGCAAATATGCTGCCGCCGATAAGGTGTATGAACCAGTACTGGTTGCCGTTTATGTACGCGAAGACGATGACCGAAGAGCCGAGAAGCAGCGCCGAGTATGCGAACATCAGCACCTCGAATACGTAGCCCTTCCTGCGGTGGCGCTCCCTCAGCCTATTTATCAGCTCAGAGTCCGTTACCTCACTCACGAAGAATAGCAGCATGCAGAACGCGAGCACAGACGTGCCTATAGCAGGCATGCCGAAGAGCGCCCATATGAGCGCGGAGGTGGCGTATGACGCTATCACGGCCAGGCCGAACGCATGGTTCATCGTAGAGTTGCGCTCCTTTATGTCCGCGACGTACCTGCTGTACGTCTCTACAAGGAAGAAGATTGCAACCGGAAGAAGGTAGTTAAGCGTAATGCCGTGCGGCGGGTACATCTCGAAGAAGATATTGAACGGCGATGTCAGCCACATCGCCAGGCGGTTGCCGTTGACCAGCGGGAATACGTATGTGTAGGCCACGGTGAATAACGGTATCAGCGCGGCGAAGAGAATCGTTATGTATGGCGCGTGTATTCTTGGTCGATGTGCTACATTGTCGCGCGTGGCTGCCATGCTTCAGTTTCTCTCGCAAACTTTAAATACTGTTGTGGCTGCCAGTTCGATGGAAAGAATAAAAACCGAAAAGATAGGGAAAAGCCGCAGAAATGGTAAAGGTCGGGCCCAAAGCGCGGCCTTATGCGATCGGGTTTTATTTAAAAGCGGGTTGCACTGATGTGCGCTAGCTTCTACCGCCATTCCTGTTCCTTGCCATGTCGAATATGGGGCAGGGCGCTCTCACCACGTCGGCTCCGAGCTTAGTTAGGCTGTACTTCACGTGAGGCGGAGATCCGCCTGTGACGGTCCTTTTCAGCACCTTCTCAGAGGTAAGCTCCTTAAGTATTATCGAAAGCGTTCTCGGGTTCAGGCCTGTTATGCTGTGTATCCTGTTGTAATTGATTCCCTCAGAATCACTGGCGGAGAGTATGCCCAGCACCGACATTCGCCAGTTGAGCCTCACCATGCTCATTATGCCCTCCTCGCTTAGCTTGTACCTGCTCATTATGTCCTGGACCGGACAGTTCTCCAAAGCGTTAGATTTCGCCTTCATTTTCTGCACCGTTTTCCGTCATATAAGTAGCTACTGGCTACGTTAGTATATAACGCAGATGCAAATATATATGCTTTCCATTGCTACACGTGGCTATAGCAATTATACCTGCCGCATGGGTGCCGTGCGCGAGGAGGATTCTGAAAAAGGCTACTTCCTGCGGTCCCTGTAGTTGCCGCGCTGGCGGTAGCTGTCATGGCTTCGGTCACCGCCGCGACCACCGTCGCGCGACCTGCCGCGGAAGCCTCCGGAGCGGTCGTTGCGGAAGCCTCGTGACTGGCCCTGCCTGTCGGAGTCGTACCTTCCTCTCTGGAAGTACTTCCCGAAGCTGACGTTCTTGAACTCGTCGGTGTTTATCTGCTCGCGCTCCATGCTTATGTTGGAGTAGTACTCTATGTTCTTCAGCTCCCTCGCCTGATCCGATGAGAATATCGTGAACGCGCGGCCGTCCTTGCCCATACGTGCGGACCTTCCGACCCTGTGTATGTACACGATCGGATCGTCAGGTACGTCGAAGTTTATTATGTCGGTTATGTTTGATATGTCGAGTCCGCGCGCGGCGACGTTCGTCGCGATGAGTATGCCGGACTTGTCGTTCTTGAACCTCCTCATTGCCATCTCCCTCTTCGCCTGGGTCATGCCGCCGTGGAGCAGCAGGGGGCTCATGCCGAAGTCGCTCAGCGCGCTGTAGAGCGCCGACGCGGCAATCTGCGTCCTCGCGAAGACTATGCTCTTGCTGTTCGCGCTCATGCGCGTTTTCAGGTATGCGAGAAGAGTGGCTATCTTCTTCGTGCCCGGTACTATCGCGTACATGTGCTTTATGGAAGTGACCACGAGCTCATCGTCCGGTCCCACGCTTATGTGGAACGGGTTGTTCATGTGCCTGTCCGCTATGTCCATTATCTCCTTCCTGGATGTAGCGGAGAAGAGCAGCGTCTGCTTTGTGCGCGGCATGCTCTTCAATATGTACTCTATGTCGTCTATGAATCCCATGTCGAGCATGAGATCCGCCTCGTCCAGCACTAGGAACCTCACGCCATCCATGTGCGCGGCTCCGCGCTCCATCAGGTCTATTATCCTGCCCGGAGTGCCTATCATCAGGTCCGTGCCCGCATCGAGGCTGTCGATCTGCGGGTTCAGGGAGACGCCGCCATACACGGTCGTGACGTGCAGCCTCGAATTGGCTGCGAGCTTCCTCGCAACGCCGTCCGTCTGCAATGCCAGCTCCCTTGTGGGCACTACTACGAGCGCGCCAGGATCCCTGCCGCGCTGCAGCATCTGCATTATTGGAAGAAGAAACGCAGCGGTCTTTCCGGTGCCGGTCTTCGATCTTACGTATACATCCCTGCCTTTCAATATCTCAGGAATCGCCATGCTCTGTACTTCCGTCGGCTTCTCGAACTTCATCGCTCTGAGGGCCTTAAGAAGGTCGGGGCTGAGCCCCATCTGTTCAAAATTTTCCATAGTTGCACCATGTTGGTGTATGTGTATGCACTTCGCCAGTTTGTGGAAAAAACTAGAGGAATTGCAATATACTCTACTATACTGTTGTATGTACTAATATTAAAACCTTCTTAATGCCCTGCACTTGCGCGAAGGAGGTAATTTATCCATTCGCTGACAAGGAATGGCGTCGTAACGGTGATTGCGCGGACATAATGGTAAGGGTCACGGCCAATGCGAGGAAGGCGTCGGTCGAGATGGTGAATGCTGGCAGCTACAGGGCCAGGGTCGACGCGCCTGCCGTCGAGGGAAAGGCGAATGCGCGCCTGATTGAGATGCTTGCGGAGCATTTCGGCGTTCCTAAATCAGGGGTTATAATACTCAGCGGGGCCAAGAGCAAGAGCAAGAAGGTAAGGATTGTGCAATGATGCCGCCGTGTGCGTCAGTTATCGTACAGGTAGTCTTCATCGAAATCCAATGTGGTCAGGTGCACGAGCTTTAATGTAACTTCCTTTCCAGTGGAATTTTTCAGAACCAGGTCGTATGGCGTCTCATCGGATAGCCGCGCTATCCTAATTATGCTTTCACTATCGTAAGGAGTTATCTCTCCCAGCTTTGACAAGGGAATCTTCTCCTTCGAAAGCAGTACGTCGGAGTAGCTGTCCGGGATGCCGCATCGCAGCAGGTAGCGTCTGGTCATCTCTGCATGGGCATCCTCATCCACTATTATGTACTGGTTCGGCTGCGCCACCATTATCGTTGACCAGTCCTTACCCTTTTTGTCCTCCTTAAGCATGTATAGCGGCATTGTATTGCCCCTTTTCACATCTGAGATGATTTGCGCCCCACGTTTATATTACTTGTGTTCAATGCAACCGAGAGGAGCCTTTCCGTGCCCTGGAATCATTAGGCATTTAGTTTTATCGTCACATAAATAAGAAAGAAAAATAGAAAGGATGAAACCATGCCCATCAAGATAGGAGAGTACAAGGGACACAAGACGATAAGCCTGACGAAGGGCGACGACGACCAGTACCCGTTCACTTTCGGGCTTGGGAAGGCTAGGCTAATAGTCGAAAACTTCGCCGAGATAAAGAAG
>DAHXNT010000002.1 GCA_027365215.1 Microcaldota archaeon | reverse complement strand
GTCCGGGGAGAGGAGGCTCTCGGGATTCCTTCCGTGGCAGTCGACTTATTCTGAGCTGTACTTCGCCAAGAAGTACTGGCCCGACTTCAGCAAGGACGACCTCAGGAAGGCGCTCGTGGATTATTCCAAGAGGCGCAGGAGGTTTGGAAGGTAAGTGTTCGTATGGCTTCAAGAAGAAGCAGGGATCCGTCAAAGTCGCTGAAGGCTCCGTCTATATTCTATAGGAGCCTTCCGGGCAGCATGCCCCTTTTCGCCCTGCTTGTGGTGGTCAGCGTGGTCATAGGCATCGCGGCCGTTACGCTGATGCATTTCGGCAGCGCGAGCTCCATGATACCGTACCTGGTGACCGCCGGCGCGGTGACTGGCATACTTACGATATTGATACCATCGACGCTTACCGTCATAGCGGTAAGGGCCGCGAACAGGAAACTGAAGACGAAGTACGTGATACTTGTAGTCCTGATAGCGGCGGTATCGTATGCGACGTTCATGCTGATAGGCGGCGTGGTGTATGTCTTCGCCGGGCTCAAGTCGATAGCAAGCGCGCTGATACTGGTGGGCGATGCTGGCATCTTCGGTTGGTGGTTCTTCGCGAACAAGATACTGATGGGTAGGAACAGGAAGGGCATACTCCTGGCGCTGGTGCAGCCCACGCTCAACCTGCTCGCGTACATACCGGCTAGCAGGTTCCTGTTCTCGATAGGCACAAGCACCAACCTGCTGCTCGCGAAGCTCTACGCGGCGATCGCGGTCTTCCTGCTTATGGGCTACGTGATAATATACTTCGTCGACGCGCCGGTCAAGCGCAGCGTTGGCTTCGGAGGCATAGGCGCGTTCTCCCACCTGGTGCAGAACTGGCTATATGACATAAACATATCCGCCCCGTTCGGCGGCGAGAAGTTCGGGATGCCTGCGGACATAGAGACCAGCACCATTGTGTTCAAGAGCGCGAAGACAGGGGCGAAGAAGGCGATCGTATTCGTGCCCAACCTGCACTACGGCCCGTTCGGCAGCATAGGCGGCAGCGAATTCCCGTACCTGCTGTCGAGGCACATATACAGGAAATACAAGGTGCCCGGCATAATCATGCACGGCGCGGTCAACATGGACAGGAATCCGATATCCTCAAGCCAGCTCGGCACCCTTATCAAGCATCTCGATGCATCTGTGCAGGCGGCGATGTCGTCCAAGCCCCTGGCCGGGGTGTCATACTCGGAGGGCTCGTCGAACGGGGCAACGGTGAAGTGCATAGACATGGACGGCGTGAGGTTCGCAACGCTGACCAGGGCTCCCAGGATAACCGAGGACATAGACCTTTCCGCATCGATGCTGTTCAAGGGGCTGCTCGAGGGCAGCGGCTCACGGGACGCGATCGTCATAGACGCGCACAACTCCAGGTACGAGAGCGCGCCGAAGAAGGAGCTCGACGGCATATCGGTCAACTCCATATACGCGAACCATTACGCCGAAGCGATAAGGCAGATGAACAATGCTTACCACAGGCCAGGCGGCACGCTGAGGCTCGGAGTATCCTCCCCAGACATATACGACGCGCTGGGAAGGCCAGAGGACATGGCCGCGGGCAACATGGACGTCATGGTATTCAGGATAAACGGCAAGGACCACGCGATCATACAGTTCAACGCCAACAACATGCTGCCCTCGCTCAGGGCAGCGATCGTCGAATCTGTGAAGAGGGACCACAACATCGAAGCGGAAGTGTATACTACCGACACCCATGCGGTCAATTCGCTAAACTTGAACGTCTCGAACGTCCTGGGCAGGAAGACGAGGTACGAGGAGCTCTCGCACATGATCGAAGCCGCGATTGCGGATGCGCTGTCGAACATGGAGGAAGTGAAGGTGCATTACCATAAGGCGGTCCTGAGCAGGTTCATGGTCTGGGGCACTGACATAACGAGCAAGCTGCACAGCATAGCAGGTTACGTGGTCTCGACCGCAAGGCTGGTCGTGCCTGCCTCCATAATAGCGGGTTTCATCATAGCCATCTGGGTAATATCGCTGATATGACGCCGGGCCCACCTGCATCGCAGGAGTTGTACGAATCGTATAAATAGGATTGCACGTCACAAGTTATGTATTGTGTTATAAGTGGTGCGGGGATGGCTGGTTTCAAGAGAATGAGGATATCGAAGGCGGTGGCCGCAAAAGATGGCCAGGCAAGGATACGCGGATGGATATACAGGAAGAGGAGCAGCGGAGGCAAGCTTTTCGTCGTAATAAGGGACAACAGCGGCACGATACAGTGCGTAGCCGACAAGTCGGCGATAAGCGCCAAGGAATGGGAGAAGGCCGACGCCGCATATCTCGAGTCCGCGGTCGAGGTGGCTGGCACTCTGAAGGCCGACGCAAGGGCCCCGGGAGGTGCCGAGCTGGAAGTAAAGTCGATAAGTGTCTCGAACAGCAAGGAGCAGTTCCCCATAACCGAATACCAGAGCCCGGAGTTTCTGCTGGATGTGAGGCACCTGTGGCTGAGGAGCGCCCGCATGTCCAACATAATGAAGGCGAGGTCGCATCTTTTCAGGTACGCGCGCGAATTCCTGGACAAGCAGGGATTCTTTGAGATAACGCCGCCGCTGATAACCAAGTCGGGAGGCGAGACCGGCGCAGACATGTTCGAAGTCAACTACTTCGGCCAGAAGGCGTACCTCACGGAATCGTCACAGCTCTACGCCGAGGCGATGATCTACTCGCTCGAGAAGGTATACTCGTTCGCGCCTTCGTGGCGCGCGGAGAAGTCCAGGACGGTCAAGCATCTCGCTGAGTACTGGCACCTAGAGCCGGAGATGGCATACTACAACAACGCGAAGAGCATGGCCCTGCAGGAGCGCCTTGTGAGCCACATGGCTGCGAGGCTTGCGAAGAACGACCGTGACATACTCGAAGCTGTCGGTGCAGATGCCGCTGCGCTAGAGAAGATAAGGCCGCCGTTCAAGAGAATAAGCTACGACAAGGCCATGGAGATACTGCAACAGAAGGGATCGCATAAGGTGTGGGGCGACGACTTCGGCGTGGAGGAAGAGAAGCTGCTCACCGAAGACGAGGAGAAGCCGATATTCGTGCACAACATGCCGAAGGACCTCAAGGCGTTCTACATGCCGATAAGCAAGAAGGACCCGAGGACCGTCGAATGCGCAGACATGCTGGCGCCTAAGGGCCACGGCGAGATAATAGGCGGCTCGGAGCGTATAGGCGACTACGACCAGATGGTGGCGCGCATGAAGGAGAAGGGCCTCGTGCTGGAGAACTACAAATGGTACCTTGATACGCTAAAGTACGGCGCCGTACCGCACGCGGGCTTCGGTCTCGGAATGGAGCGCGTCATAAAGTGGATGCTCGGCCTTGACCACATAAGGGACGCGATACCGTTCCCTAGGGTAATAAACAGGGTAGAGCCGTAACCGCGGCTCTGTGGTGCTCAGGCACATGCGCCCAGGCGATATGATGGTAGTATTGGGAGATTCGCTGATGTTGCTGCTCAACTTCGCGGTGATAATAGCCGCAATCGCATCGGCGATAATATATCTGGTGCGAGTGAAGCACCAACTGCGGATCGGGATTGCCGCGGCGATGGCGGTCGCTGCCGTCGCGTCTTACCTGCTTTCCTTGTATCAGGCCTACCTTGGCATGGGTGCCATATCCGGAGCGGTTCTTTCCGCTTCGGTGGCGGTTCTCTTTGCAATAGCCGCTTCGGCGTACTTCGAAAAGCGCCAGGCGCTCTATTACGCCCTTGGCGTTGCCGCACTGATGATGATTACGTCCACGCTGATGGGCGCGCCCATCGTGATGTTCATGCAGTCCTTCTCCATGGGCACAATAGCGGGGATATTTGTGTCCATGCGGCACAATGGCAACAGGAACCACAATTCGCGAGCGCACAATAAGAAGGAAACCGAGATAAACCGGGACATATTCCAGATATGCAGCGGCATAGTGCTGCTGCTGATGCTGCTCATATCGTTCCGCGTCGGCGAGTACCTGCTGATGGCGCTAGTGCTGCTCGGATATGCCGCGGTGTTCTACCTGCCGAAAGGCGCGAAAGCCACCAACCCTCTGTCGAAAATACTGCTTGGGCTCGAGAGGCCGGAGACCACGTTCGGTTTCGGCGCCCTTTACCTTGCGGCCGGAGCGCTCTTGGTCATAGCGCTCGTGCCCGATTTCAGGCTCATGATGTTCGGCCTGGTCGCACTGTTCATCTCCGATTCGCTCGCCACGATATGTGGGCTGCGCATAAGGTCGCCCAGACTTCCGTACAACAAGGGCAAGAGCGTCGCCGGGAGCGTCGTCTACTTCGCCGTGCTCGCGATAGCCGGCATACTATTCATCGGCTATTACTCGATAGCCATAGCCGTGGTCCTGGCCTTCATAGAGGGCATCAGCTCAAGGATAGACGACAACGTCAGCGTCGCTTCCGCGCTTGTCTTGATAAGCGCCGCACTGATGCTATAGGTCCCTGTATTCCTGCTCCTGCGTTGGCCATGTCTCGCCACGCCCTAATGTCCTTCCTTGAATCTAAAGTGCTTTCGGGCAGGTTGCCCATAGCGAACCACCTATACTCATACGACTCTTCATTCAGCGTTATCCTAACGCGCTCATCTATCGCTGTCGCGTATACGAAATGCAGCATTCCCATTCCCGTGTTTGGGTGCTCTATAATGCACAGGAGACGAAGGTCCGAAGGCCTGAGCTTCAGGCCGGTCTCCTCCCTCGCTTCCCGGATGCATGCCTCGATGGAGGTCTCTCCGGCATCTATCCTTCCGCCAACGTTTCCCCATTCCTTGCCCTTATAACTTTTCTTCTCATAGTTGCGCCTGACCAGGAGCACCTTCGAGTAGTCCCTGTTGAATACCAGGGCAAATACCCCAATGGTCGCCTTCGCTGTATCCGCCATTTTCACACCGCCACACATATCGGTCCTGGAATTCTTATTGTTTTCCTGCAGAATTTGGATATGTCCCGATGTCAGTTATGCCTGCGCTTTTCAGTATCTTCCTCAGCCTCTTCATGTTGACTTCATCCGCGTCGCCCTTCTCGTTCCCCGGAGTCTCCATCACGAACGAGCCGCTCCTGAAGTGCCTGTTCCTGAACAGGGCCGTGAAGCCCTTCTCTCCTATGTATCCCTCACCTATGTGCCAGTGCCTGTCCTTCCTGCTGCCGAGCGGGAACTTCGCATCATTGAGATGCACGAGCTTCAGCTTGCCGAACCCTATATTGGACTCGAAATCGTAGCACAGCGCGTCTATATCAGCATCGCCGCCCATCGCGTAGCCAGCAGCAAAGGCATGGCAGGTGTCGAGGCACACTCCCAGCCTGTCGGATTTCACACGGTCAAGTATATCGCCTATCTCCTCAAACGTGGACCCGATGCTGTTGGTGTATCCCGCGGTGTTCTCTAGGAGTATGCTAACTCCCTCATCGCCGTCCAATGCCTTGTCCAGCGCCTCGCATATACGGCTTACGCCGATCTTGGCGCCCTCGCCCAGATGCGAGCCCAGGTGTATCACAAGATGGCCGATGCCCAGCAGTTCGCAGTTGTCCATGTTCTGCTTAAGCATGATTTTGCTCTTGGAATATATCTCGTTCCTGGGAGAGGCGATGTTGCACAGGTATGGTATGTGGGCGTAGGGTACTATGTCGTACTCGGCCGTGTGCCCCCTGAAGCTCTCCGCGTCGCCCTCCTTCGGCCTGTTCTGCTTCCAGCTCCTGCTGCTTGCCGTGAACATCTGGAACGCGGTATATCCATTGGCCTTCGCCGCGAGCACGGCGTTGTCGACAGAGCCCGCTATTGACATGTGAAAGCCTATTCTCATCATTCTATGCGCCTGCGCTTTTGCCGTCGTAAAAACGGGTGTGCCACTAATCATAGGAATTGCAACCTATTTAAAAAGGTCACTTGCCAAAGTTTGGTTGCACATTTTTTCAGGGGTGAAATCTTGGCAAAAACTAAACCATGCAGAGGAATCAGTCTCTATGACGTTGAGCAGTTCTTCAGGGATGCCGGTGCCGAACGGATAAACGAGAACGCGGTCAAGAAGCTAAAGACGGCTCTGGAGGAAACGGCGCGCGAGATTCTCGAGAGCGCTCTCGTGTACGCTAATTATGCGGGAAGGCGAAGCCTGGTGAAGAAGGAGGATATCATGTTTACCGCTCCGTCGATGGAGCTCGTGAGGCACAGGCGCCTGTCAATGGCGCGGTCCCGATCCTCAAGGCTGGGGCGTCTGCAGCAGCGTACAACCGAAGGCGATAAGCAGGAGGCCGAAAACTCCCTGCAGATCGCCGAAGTGGCTCATATTATTGCTAGCGACTTGAGCCCGAAAGCCAGCAGTATGAAGAGTATCTCTACGACCCACATATAGAGCGACACCTCCCATTCCCTGCAGCGCTTCAGGTTCATTATCAGGTGCGTCCAGCTGTAAATCTTCCTGCCGTAGGGCGGCGCGAACGTGCCGTCGCTCCTCATCTTGCCGAGATCCGTCACCTTGAACTTCCTCCTTAGATGGAGCACGAATTCTATTATCCAGGGCATGAAGACTATTATGCCGAATATCTCCATGTTCCCGAGGGCCATTATCACCAGCAGGGCTGCTCCGACCCCATAGGTGAAGCTGTCCCCAGGTATTGCCTTGGCCGGGAATATGTTGAAGAACAGGAAGGCGAACAGCACGGTGGTCAGCACGCTTGCAAGGAGGGCACCGATGTAGTTCCCATAGATAAGTGCGTAAATCATCAGTGCGAGGCTTGCCAGGAATCCTGTGCCTGTGGCTATGCCGTCGAATCCGCCGAGCAGGTTGAACGAGTTCGAGGTGAATATTATTGCGAGCGGTATTATGATAAGCGGGTAGAAAAGGCCGAAGTTCACCTGCCCTATGAATGGTATGGCCAGGGTATCGAGCCCTGTGCTGTTTATCACAGCCATAAGGGGCAGGGCGCCCATCACGGTCATTATCGGCTTGTACGCCTGTCTCAGCCCCTTCCTCGTATCCATCATGTCGGTCGACTTCACCATAGTCGCCTTGACGTTTATGTCGTCAAGCAGTCCGACGAGCGATATCAGCACCACGGAAAGAACAGTGGCGAAGAGGTCTACCAGGTCCGCCACGGCACCATACAGGTGTGCGCTTACCCCGAACGCGTATGTGAATATGCCTATCGAGAACCCTATGGCCACCGCAAGGCCTACGCTCGCTGGGAGCGTCGGCATGCCCTTCTTGTTGTGGTCCGGCGAGGTGACTCCCGCCTCCTTCATGTAACCCATTAGGAACTTCGCCGCTATGATCGTGAAGATGAAGCCCACTAACGAAGGTATTATCAGCGTCAGGTAGTCATGGAAAACCATAGTAGCACCACTGCGTTCCGCACAGGTCGGATAGATATGAGAAACAATATATTTATACGGTGCGTACTGATAATACTGTGTACGCCCTTGTAGTATAACTTGGATAGAACGCGGGCTTGCGGAGCCTGTGATCCGGGTTCAAATCCCGGCAAGGGCGTTTTGCGCGTGGTGGGTGCAATAATAATCATTCTGCTGCTGGAGATATTTGCAGCCGGCATCGTCGGAGGGCTGTTCGGCTCGCTGACAGGCCTGGGCGGTGGTGCGGTCGTAGTGCCGATACTCTCGATCTACATGGGCATACCTCTGTATTACGCCACAGGCGCAAGCCTGATATCCACAATCGCCACGTCGGCCGGCTCAGCCCGCAGCTATATCAAGACAGGAATGGCTAACATGCGAATAGGCATCTCGCTCAGCATAGGCACGGTACTCGGCGCCATAACCGGATCTCTGATAGCTGCGTACGTCTATTCGCAGCAACTGGAAAGCGTGATATTCATACTCTTTGGCGTCGTCCTTTTCATATCGTCGTATCTGGAGCTTGAAAGGCTCCTCAGAAAGAAGAAAGCCAAAAGAATCAGGCCGGACTGGAGCACCAGGCTCCTCGGCCTCAACGGCAGCTATTACGACGACGTTACGGGGAAGAGGGTCTCATACAGGGGCGCAAGGTGGCACTTCGCCATAATCGTGATGTACTTGGCAGGCCTTCTCTCAGGCCTCTTGGGCATAGGGGCCGGAGTGCTGAAGGTGCTGGGCATGGACCTCATCATAGGACTACCGATAAAGGTCACTACCACGACGAGCAATTTCATGATAGGCGTGACCGCCGCGACCAGCAGCGGCATATACTGGGAGCACGGCCTGATACAGCCGCTTATAGTCGCGCCCGCGGCGGTCGGAGTCCTGATAGGGGCGCTGATAGGGTCACGCCTTCTGCCGCGCATTTCCGGCAAGGAGATAAAGATACTGTTCATCGCGATAGTGGTGATACTTGGAGTCCAAATGGTCCTAAGGGGAGTGGGCATAGCATGAAATACATAAACAAGACTGCGAGCAGGATTATCGACATCGGGATAGCGCTGAGCATAGTATTGT
Source organism: Microcaldota archaeon (assembly GCA_027365215.1). Classification (GTDB taxonomy): domain Archaea; phylum Micrarchaeota; class Micrarchaeia; order Micrarchaeales; family Micrarchaeaceae; genus JAMCYG01. The sequence goes on along the minus strand of DAHXNT010000002.1, from coordinate 21,117 downwards.
TCTCGTCTGGCATACTGCTGTTGGTCGCGCAGGGCGGTGCGCCTGGCGTGTTCGTAATCGGCAGCGCTGGCATACCTCTTAATCTGAACACAAGCAGCTACCCCTTAGCAAAGGCCGTCGCGCACCCCTCTGGAATAACCCTTATATATGCGGGGCTGTTCGCGCTGGTGGCGACTCCGATATCAGTGGTGTCGCTGCTCCTATACGACTTTGTCAGGGAAAGGAACCGCATCTACGCCGTTATCGCGGCATTCGTGCTGCTCGCAATGCTCGTCGCGATACTGCTGATACCTGCGCTGCTCCGTTGACGCGATCATATGACCGTAACACATTTTAAATTAAACGGAAGCAAAGAGCTAAAGTTGCGCGTTGGTGATTACAGAATAATAGCCGCGATGCTGCATAAAGAGGAAACGATACTGATAATAGCCATCAGGCATGGGAAAAACATTTATGAGAGACGATGATATGGAGAAGATAAACGATTTCATATGGGAGATAGCCAGGGACGAGAGCCAAGGCATGAATGTGCCTGTCAGGATATTCGCCAACGGCAACATAATAAAGACGATGCAGAAGGACAGGACGCTCAAGCAGGCGGTCAATGCCGCCTCTCTGCCTACAATAGTGAGCAACATGCTCGTAATGCCGGACGGCCATGAGGGATACGGATTCCCGGTCGGCGGCGTCGCCGCATTCCCGATGGACGGCGGCATCGTATCGCCGGGCGCGATCGGCTTCGACATCAACTGCGGCATCAGGCTGGTGAAAACGAACCTCAATGCAGCGGAAATAAAACCGAAGCTGAGGGACCTGATGGATGCCCTGTTCAGAAACGTGCCGAGCGGCGTAGGCAGCAAGATAAACCTTGGTTTCACGCAATCGGATCTCGAAAGGGTGGCTGTAGAGGGCTCGCGCTACGTGGTCTCGAAGGGCTACGGGATGCAAGGCGACATAGAGAATACCGAGGAGGGCGGCATGATGGAGGGTGCAGACCCGTCAAAGGTGAGCGGCCTGGCGAAGAAGCGCGGAGTGAGGCAGCTCGGCACTCTCGGAGCAGGCAACCACTTCCTGGAAGTGCAGAAGGTTGAGCACATAATGGATGATAATCTCGCGAAGGTATACGGGCTCGAGAAGGACCAGGTGGTCGTAATGCTCCACAGCGGCTCCCGCGGATACGGCCATCAGGTGTGCAGCGACTACCTGAGGGTGCTTTCAGACTACCAAAAGAAGAACAACATACAGCTCGCGGACCCCGAGCTGAGCTATGCGTATTTCGGATCGAAGGAAGCCGACGACTATCTGAAGGCCATGAAGTGCGCGGTCAACTTCGCGTTCGCCAACAGGCAGATAATGATGCACCTGATAAGGAAGAGCTTCTCAGAGGTGCTCGGCAGGGATGCGGATGCGCTCGGCATGGAGCTACTCTACGACGTGGCGCACAACATCGCGAAGGAGGAGGAGCATGAGGTGGACGGCAGGCGCATGAAACTGCTGGTCCACAGGAAGGGCGCCACCAGGGCATTTGGCCCCGGAAGGAGGGAACTTTCAGGCGTTTACAAGGAATACGGCCAGCCGGTCATAATACCCGGGAGCATGGGCACCGCAAGCTACGTGCTCGCCGGCAGGAAGGAATCCGACACGCTCTCGTTCGGCTCGTCATGCCACGGCTCGGGCCGCGTAATGTCCAGGCACCAGGCGATAAGGGAGATACCCGCATCGAAGACGCTGGGCGAGATGAGGAGCAAGGACATAGAGATAAGGGTGCGCGACCGCAAGCTCGTGAGCGAGGAGGCGGAATGGGCGTATAAGAATGTGGACGACGTTGTGAAGAGCGTGGAGGGCGCAGGGATATCCGCAATCGTCGCAAGGATGACCCCGCTCGGCGTGGCCAAGGGATAAGGGCATATGAGGGCAGGGGCAGGGCAGTAGGCTCAGCTCTGGATCTTCGCGACGAGCGTCCCTATTACCGTGTGCGTGAACCCTGTCTGCAGGTTCGTGTAATTGAGTATGAGGTCGCCCTTGTACACTCCACCGATGCCGCTGGAGAAGGCGGTGCCATTCGCATAGCACTGCACCGACATGCTGGCATTGGATCCGATCTGCACGTTGAGCGCAGGCGAGAAAGCCCCCGACCGCCGTTATGTTTATCGGGGATGAAGTCGACTGCTCTATATTGATTGTCACTACCCCGTTCGAGTACATCTGGCTGTTGAGGCAGCTGAACTCAGCGGGGAATATGCATTCGTTGTTCACGTAAGAGCTGGGGCTGAAGAGGCCGAGGGCGAACATAGCTGCAAGCACAACCGCGATTACTAGTATCGCCCACCCGTACGTCGTTAGATATTCAATTGCGCTCTGCGCCCTGAGCTTGTCCATCCTATCACATTTGGTAAATTACGCCTGTGGTGCCTGCACCGATGCTATCAGCCCGTCTATGACACCGTTGACGCCTATGCCTCCGGTGGACCTCACCGCTATCCTGTGGCTGAGCACCGGCCTTGCAAGGAACTTTATGTCATCTACAGTGACCTCGCCTCTCCCCTGCACGAGCGCCCTCGCCTTCGCGCACCTCATGAAGGCTATCTCGGCCCTTGGGCTTCCGCCCATGACCACGTGCATGTCCGTCCTGGATGCGTTGACTATGTCAGTTATGTACTTTATGATGCTGTCGGATATCTTCACGCTGTTCAGCTTCGCCTGCATGCCGATTATGTCCTCGGCCCCGAGCACCTTGTTCACATGCACCTCGCTCTCGGTCTCCTTTATCCTGAGCATCTGCTCCTCTTCCTCTGCCGTCGGATATCCCACAGCTATCCTTATCAGGAACCTGTCGGTAAGCACCTTCGGCAATTGTTCCGTGCCTTCGATGTTCAGAGGGTTCTGCGTGGCGAACGCCATGAAGGGCTTGGGCAGATCGAGTGTCGAGTCCCCTATAGTTATTATCTTCTCCTCAAGGGCCTCGAGGAGCGCCGTCGTCGTCTTCGGCGGCATCCTGTTCATTTCGTCTATCAGAAACATACTGGAGAATATGGGCCCCTTCTTGAGCTGGATGCTGTTCTCCGAGTCTACATATGTGTAGCCGATAATGTCCCTTATTCCGAGGTCCGGCGTACCCTGCACTCTGCCGAACGATGCCTGTATCACGTCCGCAAGCGTCTTCGTCATCGTGGTCTTGGCGACCCCAGGCACTCCTTCGAGAAGCACGTTGCCGTCGGCTATCATCGCTATGAACATCTGCTCTATGACTTCCTCCTTTCCGGCTATCTTCTTCTTGACCTCTTTGAGGACCGCCTGATACGCTTCCTTAGGCTCCATACAAAACGCCACTAAGTGATAATGACGTGGAAGCATTAAAATCCTTGCCATGCCGCAATGACGCCGCCCTTCTTGCCTATCGATCATTTTGTCGGGAAGCAGCGTTTATTTATATATCTTACAGCAAAAATAGTATTAGAGTGGGACGAGTGGTTTGGATGGATGGCGAAGGCGCAGCTGCAAACGATGAAGAAGTGTATAGTGCGATAGCTCTCGATACCATGAGTGCAGTGATAGATGCACTGACGAACTCCGAGAAGAGCCTTCTCGAAACGGAGTTCAAGAGGGTAATGAGCACCCCTGATGTGAAAAAGCGCATAAAGGAGATAGTTCCGTACCTGTATGTCGGCGCCTTCCTGAGCCTTTCAGGAAGGGAGATAAGCCAGGAGAACATCACGAAGGTGCTCAGCGCGGTCGGCATAAGCCCAAACGACGGCATAGAGACCCTGTTGGAGAAGGCGGCACTTCGCACGCATCTTCCGTACCTATACGCATACTATTTCCTGCTCGCCCTTGGAAAGGAGAGCACGGAGGACGAGATACTAAACATAGTCAACAGCATAGGCATAACCGCAGACCGGGAAAGGATAAAGGAGGTATTCTCATATCTCACCTCGAAAGAGAAGATGCAGGAAGGCTCATGACGCACGCCTTTCAGGGTGCAGTATAGCCATATACAAGATTGGGACAAATGTCATCCATTAATCGTTTTTGTATGGAGAAGCAATTGAATCTGTCCAAAAGGGGCGTCAAAGCATACGCCTTTCTGACTGATGCTAGTAGACCTAGGAAGCCCAGCGGGAAGGAGAGGCAGCGTGTAGTTAATGCAAACAAGACGCTGGCCTTGGAGCTACACAAAGCTGTAATCGAAGATTTAAGGAACAGGAACGCTACGAGAATACTTGAGATAGGCTGTGGCGATGGGAATATGCTTAACAAACTTGCAAAAACAAATAGATTCAGAGACTCGTACCTGTTTGGCATAGACCAGTCGCAAAAAGCGATAAAGGAGGCGAAAACAAAATCGAAGATAGCGGGCCTTGCCGGGAGAGTGAAGTTTGCTGTTGGCAGAAATGACAAAATACCATATCATGGGAAATTTGACCTCGTATTTTCTGTTCTCTCATTTCATGAGTGGAAGAACGGCTACACAAGCATACCCTACATATTGGGCAGGATCAGCGAAGGAGGGGCCTTCATAATATACGACACTATGCCGATAGACACGAAAGGATTCCTTAAGTATCGCAAATATGGAAGCCGACTCTTCATTAAGAGAACGCAGGAAACGGCAAAGATTGTGTTTCACCGCAATGGCGGTTAGATGATGGGCTAACTGGCTCTCTCCTCAAAGACTCTCTTAATCCCATCCTCCTAAAGGGCGTGGGCTTGGGAGGGCTAAAGCGTTCCATAAACCTTTTTCTGTGCCAAACCGTGTCCTTCGACCATTACAACAAATATGATTAATCTGTCACTCTTAACATCTTATTATTGCCCTATAATTACCAACCATCAAGCCGAATGGCCTTCACACCAGCCATATACACAACCTTTTTATAGTGGTGGTTAAAAATAGTTAATGAGAGGGGGTACGGAAGGTTTAGCCCATCCGCTCTAAGAGGATTGATATTCATGATAGGAAGGAACGTACTGGAATCGAAGCCCGTATCCGTAAGAGATGCATTCGAGATAATAGAGAAGAGGGGAAAGGACAACGAGCTCATATACGAGCAGCAGCTAGCGAAGGAGCACGCGGAGGGGTTCGCCATGGACAAGGCCAAGTACGACAAGCTCAGTAAGGCGCTCGAGGGGCTAGGCCTTCTCGACAGCGTCACGATAATAAAGCTGCTTGACATCAACCCGCCTCACGCCTCAACTGTAAGGCAGATAATATCCAGGGAGAAGAAGGCGTTCAGCGACGAGGAGGTCGCCAAGATCGCCGCAGTGTTCGGCTTGAAGGAGAAAGGGGTAGCATGAAAGTATACAGAGGGAAAGAGATATGCTCAGTACAAGCAGAAAAGAGGATTACGCAAGAGTTCTTGACTTCATGCTTACTGGAAAGTCCTTCTCAAACAGGCCCGAGCCTCTCGCGCAGCTGATAGGCGAGGAATGGTTCACCCTTCTCGAGGCAGCGCCGAAGCCCGGCGTGGCGATGGCTGCGAAGGAGCGGGTCTACATAGGCGTGGAGGAGCGTGACAAGATCGCCCTCATAAAATCTCGCGTGTCGTATGACGAGCTGACGCAGGCCGCCAAGGGCGAGCTGCCCATCGTTCTCAACGAGATAGTGAAGGAGCACGAGCAGAGGTTCGTGGAGTTCTTCAACAAGGCAGGCCCGCTGAACATACGAGAGCATTCGCTGGAGCTCCTGCCAGGCATAGGCAAGAAGCACCTACAGTCAATAATCGCCGCAAGGAACGAGAAGCCCTTCGAGAGCTTCGAAGACATATCCAAAAGGGTGCCGCTGCTCCAGGACCCGATGAAGCTGATTGTCGACAGGATAATATCGGAGCTTGGAGGCACGCAGCGCTTCTACCTTTTCACGAAGCCCTTCTTCAAGAGGGAGCACGAGCGCAGGTTCGGCAGCTACGGCTGATTCTTGAAAGCGCGCATGCCATGCAGGCTCACTTGGCGCCGATCTTGTTGCTGAAGTATGCGATCAACACCATGACCACCACCGCTATGCCAGTAACCACTATCGCGTATACCAACATAGGCACAACCTCGCTGGACGTGCCGAACGCCTCCTTGAATATCGCCTGTATGGCGCCGTTCCACGCGAGCGCCGCGACCAGGCCGAACGCCGCCGTCATGAGCGCAGATATCTGCTTCACGAAACTGCCCCCGAATTCCCCGACCTTTTTCTTAACAGGCATGGAATCATCAGGAAGAGAGTAGAAGTCAGGGTATAACTTCCTTGCGCCTCCGCACTCTCATACGATCCTGCGCCAAAAGCAATTTCTAATTTCCTATGCAATGGTTATCTGGTGAGTGATTGGCAGATTACGACATTGTGATAGTAGGCGGCGGACCAGCCGGCGTTGGCGCAGCCGTGGCCGCGGCGAAGAACGGCCTGAAGACCGCAGTAGTAGAGAGGCATTCCATGCTCGGCGGCAACTGGACGAACGGCTACGTACTCTCGATACTTGGAATGTACACTTACGACGGTACCGAGAAGATAGTTGGCGGCGTGGCCGACGAGATAGTCGAGAATCTTAAGGCGTACAAGGGCACCAACGGCCAGAGCCACAATTTCATACCTTTCAGGCCCGACGAGATGAAGCTCTCGCTGGACTCGATAGTGAAGAAGTACGGAATAGACGTGTACATAAACAGCCTTACTACAGGCGCGAAGGTGGAGAAGGGCCACGTGGTGTCGATAACCATCGAGGGAAAGGATGGCCAGAAGAGCTTGGGCAGCAAGATGTTCGTGGATTCGTCGGGCGATGCAGACATGTCATACTTCTGCACAAGGAATGCCATCGAGGGCAAGGAGGGCGAGGGCTGGCATCAGGAAGCTACGCTTCCTTTCAGGCTTGGAGGAGTTGATGAAAAGAGGGTCATATCATTTGCAGGCAAGCGCAAGGATCTCGTGAGCGTAGTGCTGAACGGCGACAGGATCGAGAGATTGAGGGTACTGCCCCCTCTTGTCGAGAAGGCTAAGACTGAGAGAAGGCTTTACCTGCCGAACTCAAACTCGGAGTTCCTATTCAACACAGTCAGGCCCGGCGAGTTCGTGTGCAATGCCACTCATGTGAAGATAGCTGACTTCAAGGATGCGCTGGAGATATCGAAAGCGCTGCACGATCTCAGACATCAAGCCGTCTCTTCACTCAACTTCCTCATAGATGAAGTCGAGGGTTTTGAGAACGCCTACCTGATAGACTCCGCGCCTTCTATAGGCCTGCGAGAGACCAGGAGAGCGATCGGCGAGTACGTGCTCACCAGAAGCGATGTGCTCGGCAACAGGAGATTCGACGACGCGATAGCAAGATGCGGCCACCCCTTGGAAATACACGATCCCGTGAAAGGTGTGGTTTACGAGCACCTCAGCGGCGGCGACAATTCATGGTACCACATACCTTACGGCTCCATAGTGGTAAAGGGTGTAGACAATCTCTTCGTAATAGGCAGGTGCCTCAGTGCAGAGTTTGACGCACAAGCCAGCGCAAGGGTAACCGGCACTGCGATGGCCATGGGTCATGCCGCCGCGGTAGCCGCCTCCATCGCGATAAGCAAATCTACGACAGCCAAGGGCGTGCCCGTGAAGGAACTGCAGGAAAAGCTGAAGGAGCAGGGTGCAATAATATGACTAGGAAAGGAAACGCAACGCCTACTGGAATACGATATATTGGGAGTCCGGCCCTTTCGGCAGCGCGCATAAGCGGCAACGAGACAGAGCTCTTCTGCATAATAGGGATGCCTGCCCGCCACTCGCTCTCGCCGGCCATGCACAACGCCGCTTTCAATAAGCTAGGCATGGACGCGGTCTTCCTGGCGTTCGACGTGCCGCCCAAATCGCTCAAGGCTACGATAGATGCGATGCGCGGCACTGGAATGAAGGGAATGACTCTTACAAGCCCTCACAAGCTTGAAGTGATGAAATACATAGACAGGATAGACCCCGTTGCGAAGGCTATAGGCGCGGTCAACACCATTATAAACAGGAACGGCACGCTTACCGGCTACAATACCGACGCACCTGGCTTCATGGAGGCGATAAGAAGAGTGACAAGTGTGGATGGCAAGAGCTTCGTCATACTCGGCGCTGGCGGTGCAGCGAGGGCGTTCGTCTTTGAGATACTTGAAAGTGCCAGGAACCCACGCATAACCATACTGAACAGGCATCTTGCAAAGGCATTGGGGGTGAAGAGGGATGCGGAGAAGCTGCGCGGAGGCAATGGGATAAGGGCCATGAAACTGGACGATGCGAACCTTGCGCACGCGCTCGAGGATGCCGATATCGTCGCCAACGCCACTAATATAACGCTCGAGAACGCAACCTCTACTCCGGTCCCGAAGCGCCTCCTCAGGAAGGACATGGTAGTGTTCGACGCAAACTACGTCCCGCTGAACAACAGGCTGGGTGAGGGATGCAAGGGCTCTGGGCTGCAAGGTGGTCACAGGGAAGGACCTGCTGCTCTATCAGGGCGTCGTGGCGTTCAGGCTGTTCACTGGAACAAATGCTCCGGTGCGGGAGATGTCGTCAGCGATAGACTCCTCTCTCAGGGAAGGCAAAAGAACAAAAAAAGCGTGAAATAAAAAATAAAAAGGAGAAGGGAACCTTACTTCCTTCTCCTGCGTCTCCTCTTCGCGGCCGCCTTCACGGCCCTGACTGGGTTCACCTTAAGAGTGAACGCCAGCAGGAATCCTATGAATTCCATCACAGCCACTATGGCTACTGCGCTGTACGCGTGGACGAGGAACAGCGGGCCAAGCAGGACCGGCACGAACGCCACTCCCAGATTGGTAGCTACGCTGTACATCGACGTAGCGAAACCGGCCTTTGCCGGATCGCTGACGTAGTTGGTCGTCGAGGCCATAGCCATTGACCAGAACGCGTTCCCGAAGAACCCGAACAGGAAGTACGCGACCGCAAGCAGTCCTAGTATCGGCATGAACGGCAGGAAGTACGCCATCGTGAAGACAAAGACGAATGAGAGGAGCGACGTTGACACGAGGCCTACTCTTATCTGCTTGTACTTCTCGAACAATGGCGGCAGTACTATCGCGCCTATTGCCGAGCCGAGGAAGGCGAGCCCTCCGAAGAGCCCGGCGAATTCTATGGCCGTCGCCGCGGATATGTGCCCTGCAATCAGCACCTCGGCCGCTATGCCTCCGAACATCACCGAAGCCGACGATATGATTAGGCCTACGTACCAGTTCTTTATCATTCCGACCTTGAACGTTCCGTGCAGCGACCTGCCCTTGTAGAACGTCGGGTATCCGCGTATTCCGAAGAATGTCCATATCGCAGCTATTGCCGCGAGTATCACAGTCACCCAGAATGCGCCGTACAGGCCGTATGCGGAGAATATGCTCGGCCCCACGAACGATCCTGCAGCCATTCCAAGGAACAGAAGACCGACGCTTACGCCTATGACAGTATGCGACTTATCCTTGAACAGCGACCCGGCCACGCTTCCTACGGGCGCCATCGCCAATGGATACGCTAACGCGGCTATTATCTGGAAGAAGAACAGCACGCTGTAGTTGGGTGAGAGCGCTCGACCCAGAAGCCCTACGAAAGATATTATCGCAGCGGAGTACAGGGCCGCCTTGACCGTGAACTTCGCAGACAGCCATCCGGCCAGCAACCCAACCACAACCATCGTGTACCCATAGAGCGATATCAGAAGCACGCCTAGCGAAAGGCCAACCCCGAACGTGCTCAGAATACCCGGCACCAATGGCGACAATATGAACCAACCGAATCCTATTGTGAACAATAGGAACAAGTACGGAGCTAATTTACCCCAGTTTCCTGCCATTTGAACTCACCATCACAATTAAGCTTGTATGGAAAAGTTTAAAAGCAGAGCATATGGGTGCAGTGCTTAGCGTTAATCGCCATTCATATGAAACACTAAGGACTAAGGATAAGAACTAAGAATAAGGCGCCAAGAGCCGGCGATGCTCACTTCTTCCTCGCGAACCTGAGCGAGTACTGCCTCATGCTCTCGTACGCCTTCTCGAGCTTCTCCCTGTCGACGTGCTTTGGCAGCCCGTCCTTCGCCAGCTTGTCTATCCTGCCAATGCGGCCCTCTAGCTCCTTGAGCATGTGCTCGATCTTCTCCTCGTGCTTCACCAGACCACCCTCTTCCACATTCATCCCTCATCTCATCCATCAACTATACCGTAATATAGCTAATCAAATATTAATTACTTCTGCCGCCAGCGTTTACCAGAATGGGCCCTTGTCAGAGCAGTCCAGCTCCGCCCCGCAGTTCATGCACCTGAGGTGGCACGCCTGTATCCGCACCATGGTGTGCCCGCACACCGGACAGACAACGCGCTCCGAATCCTCTTCCATGCCCCCATATAAAATCGCAGAAAAGTATTAAATTTCGTTCTCAGGCGAATGTCACTATGCTGCAACAGTTCTAATCGTCTTCAGTTTGTGGAACAGCGCTGCAGTAGCTGCAGTAGCAACTCCGGCCAGCACGAACGTGAACCAGTATCCGATGTAAAACGATGCATATCCGGATACGAGCGCGCCGAGTATTGAGCCTAAGCCTATCATGCTGCTGTATATCCCTATCTTCATGCCCCTCTTCACGTTCCCTATAGCTTCGAACAGCATGACATTTGACACTGTGTAGAAAACAGCGTATGCGAGGCCTGCACCGGCAGCGTATAAGATGGCGTTGAGCAGCGCGTTAGTTGTCCTGCCGAACACCACGAACAGTATTGCTATCAGGAAATACATGACAGACCTAATCGCCAGCGACTCAGTCGCTATCCCTGTCTCCTCCCTCCTCTCCACCATCTTGCCCGAAATGCCGAACACGAGCGTCTGCATCATGTAACCCGCGAGCACTATCCCGAATATCGCAAAGTTCTGAAGCCCGAACTCCTTGAGCCCTGCTGGGTATGATGTGTTGAACAGCACTCCCCCGAACGCGAATATCGCACTGGCGAGATAGAACATGCTGAGATAGTTCTTCCCTATTCTGGATGGGACCAGTCCTGCTAGGAAATCCCCGAGCGCCTTGGCCGAAGGCAGCCTGCCCAATATCAGCGGATGTGTGAATATTCGCATGGCGAGCGCCTTCGGTGCGGACAGCAGCGCAGTTCGTACTGCAAGCGTGCGCTCCTCGGTTATCAGGAACGACATACCTATGGCCAAAACGCAGAATGGAATAAGCAGCAGTATGAGCTCATCGATCGGGAGGAATTTCGAGATTATGAACGCAAATACGAGACCCAGGGTGCCTCCAAGGCTCATTAGCATCTGCAGCTTCGAGAACCCTTCGGCCCATTTCTCTTTCGCGCTGCTGTCCATCACGAGCAGGTTGAACGGTGCCGCGTTTGCTACTATTATGAATGATATGAAGCCGTAGATAAGTATAGCACCTATCAGGCTGCGGATCATGAAGAGCGCAAGCAGGGAGAGCGCCAGGCCAACGAACGAGATTATCACGAAGCTGCGCCGCTTGTTGTAGGTGTCTATGGCCCTGCCCCAGAAAACCGATGCAGGTATGGATATCGCATATCCAAGGGTTGACGCGTAGGCCACGTCAATAACTGTGCCGTGCAGGAACAGTATGTAGAGCGCTATGACTGTGGAGATCGGCCCGTACGCCATCTGGTACGGCAGCACCGTATACATCCACCAATTCCTCCTTCGCGATGCCTTATCGCCGTTGGACTGATCCACCATGCACACCCTAATTTCGGACTATACCTATACTAGACTAAATCAGACTCTAAATAGAATAATATCAAACATTATTTAAAATCCGCCAGTGTCCGATCCTCCAATTCAAGGCGCCGTGTATCCGCTGGTCCACGAGCCCGTGAAAGATACGGCGCCTTGTTTGAGGTTGTTGTTGTTTCCTGAATAGTCCTGCGCGTTTCCATTCAGCGGCCACCATCCCACGAGGTTCTGTAGCTTTATCGGCGCGCCGCCTATGCCCTCATAGTATAATGCCTGTATGTTATTTGATGAAAGCGAAGTGTTGTACAGTTGGACGTTTGCCTCGTAGCTACCAGCAAATGAGGTCCACTTATCGCACAAGTCCCTCCCTATCCACACAACATTATTTCCCAGGTTCTGGCTTGCGCCCCAAGTGTTTGATACAGCTTTGGAATCTACGTACATGGTCAGAATCCCGGTGGATGAAGAGTAAGTCATAGCCACGAAATACCAGTTTCCATCATAGAGATTGCCGCCCACATTTACGCCATAGTCATCGTAGCACCCGTGGTATTCCAGCTGGTTGTCTGCATAAGAGTCGAAGCTTGCTTGACCTGGATTACTACCGTATACGGTTGTCCCTATTGCAAGTACTGATAGATCGCCGCCAGTAGTTTTTACCCATCCACTTTCAGTTATGGAAACCGCCGTATTTGACCCGAATGAGCTAAAATTTCCCCAGAAATATCCGCCAGGGTTGTATAATGCCGTGTATTCCGGCAGTTCCCCGTTGCACAGCCCTTCCGCGCTGATGAAAGCGGTAGTGCCTGGTCCGTCGGGCCGGTAGATGTGGCACGAACCCGGCTGCGCCCTTGGGCCCAGGTTGTTCGCGTTGAAGACACCCAATTCGAAGAGCGCGGCGAGAACTACCGCGATTACGAGTATCGCCCAGCCGTACGTCGTGAGGTATTCCATCGCGGACTGGGAATGCACTGCACCGCTCACGCTTCGCATGTCATCGCTAAAAGATAAGAAGGAAACTCTATATCCCTTTCTGGCTGGATTATCTCCTTGAGGAGCCGCCGTTGTATTTTTTCACGAGCTCTACGACCTGGTCGACAGCCCTCTTCACGTCGACCTTCGTCCTCGCACCTGTGCAGATTATTTTTCCATTCTTGAAGAGAAGCATCGCAGATTTCGGCTCGTGCACCTTGAATATCGCTCCGGGGAACTGCTCCGGCTCATAGTCTATGTCGTGCGACATCTTCGCCAGACCCATAAGATCTAGGTCTACACCGAGGGCGGCGCTTGCGACTATGTTGACTACCTTGTAAGTAGGCTTGAGCGTCACTAGTTTTTTGTGCTTAGACTTAGAACTAGAAGCACCATTTGGCATTTCCATACACCACACAGATATCATTATTAAGCTATAAATAGGTTACTGTGCTTATAATTATTGCTTTTCGGCTCTTTTCAGTACAGTTTGCAGAGAGTGAATTTCATGTCTAAAAACTCAAAAGGCCAGTTCTCGGGCCGCACCAGAAACATAGCGAGGCATTTCAAGCCCTCGAAGCTCAGCGTCAACCATTACGTGAAGTCATTCGAGATTGGCGACACGGTAGCCATAGTGCCGAAGCACAACTACAGGAACGCGCCGCACCCCAGATACAGGGGAAAGGTAGGCAAGGTCACCGGCAAGCGCGGCGACGCCTATGTCGTGGAGCTCAGGCAGCTCAGGTCCATAAAGGAACTTGTCGTGCCAGCCCTGCATCTCGAGAAGGCGTAATCGCATTGGCCTGAGGCGTACTTCTCGCCCCGAGCTGCTGCTTCTGCCCGAATCGCAGGAGCCACCGGTCAGTCAGGCACCGCTATGAAAGGCTTATCAATCCGCTATACGAAAGTATAGCGGGCAAATAGCGGAAATTAGGCGTTTCCGACTGTTAAACCTAAGCAAAACCTAAGCGTTATGAAACTGTTTTTAATATATTGCTACCAATGACTATTAGGGAGTTTTGGGCAATAATCAATGCCGAAGGATGGATCGCATGAGCAAGACATGGGAGACAAAGAGGCAGATAATACAATTGCTGTCGTCTGGTAACATGAACGTGACCGAGATAGCGGATAAGCTCGGCATATCCCAGGCTACAGCGAGCCAGCACATCACAGAGCTCAGGAACATGCGCGCCATAGAGGAGGTCAGCAACGAGCACATAAAGAAGTGGAAATACTACAGGGCGAATCCTAATTTTAATGCTGAAAAATTCATAAGAGGGGAAAACCGTATGAACGGGGTTGGAAAGATAGCTATAGGAGTGACTGTCGTGGTCGTTATTGGCCTTATCGTTATCGGCCTGACCTACGGCCATACAGCTCCAAAGAGCGGCAATCTGGTATTGAGCCTTACGGATCCGCCGCAGGTCCCGGCAGGGACCACAGCGCTGATGATAGCATATTCGTCGGTGCAGGCGCATGTCATAGGGCATAACTCATCGGCATGGGTCAACGCCAGCGGATCCGGAACCCTGGATCTCATGCAGCTCATCAACGTGTCGCAGGTGATAGCTACCGCAGCGGTTCCGAACTCCTCGACGGTTAACATGCTGAGGTTCAAGATAAATTCCGCCAGCATAGCGATAAACGGCACAACGTACAACGTCACGGTGCCCAGCGGCATGATAACCGCAGGAGTGTCTGGCGCTGTAAACGGCACGACCCAGGCCATCATAGACTTCACGCCCACGGTCGTCGCGATATACACCAACAACTCTACGGTGTTCGTGATGGTGCCTTCGGTTAGGGCTGTGATAGTGCCGGGCAAGCCGCATTCCGTGGTGCTCGGAGCAAAGGCCTCGCTCAACGAGAGCGCCAGGGCGGAGCTCGAGCACGTGCAGCCGAACATGAGCATAACATCCACGTCTCTATCGATGGCGAACAACCAGACATCGTTCTCTGTCACGCTGCACAACGCGGCGAACGTGCCGGTACAGATAAAGCACATATCGCTTTTCGGCAACATGTCTGTGACCGTCTCGCCATACCTGATGGCGAACGCGCACGTGGAATCGCATGACCAGGTAAAGGCCCCGGCAATGCGCGCGAATACCCTGCAGCAGGCGCCCGGGCAGTACGTAGTAAATGCGAAGGTCACCGGCATAGTCAGCGGAAGCTCGGGCAACTTGACCGTGAACGGCAGCATGTCCAACATGGACAACATGAGCAGCAACAGCAGCAGCGACAACGGGATACGCCCCATATTCGTGCTGAACAACTCCGAACACGGGGGCGTTGACATAAGCATACCCGCGCTCGACATAAACACCACGATATACCCCGGCAACATGTCATTCAACGGCATCGAGGCGATAGTCAGGGCTGCCGAGGAGCACCACATACGCGTGGCGTTGAACGCGAGCAATCTGCCTAACGCGAATGTGCTGTTGAACGGCTCGTTCGGTCTGGGCCTGCAGAATGCGATTGAGGTGGGCCTCCAGGCGCAGCATATAAAGGCCCTGACGTTCGCGGTATCGTCCAACGGGACCCTGGTGCTTCCGTTCTCGAGGCAGGAGTTCGAAGGGAACGGGTACACGATGGCGCCGAACTCGACCGCTACGTTCAGCTTCACTGGGCCCGTAGTGCTCGGCAACGGGCACATCAGGCTGGAGCCGGTGGTTAACGACACCTACAGTGTGGTTGTACAGGGAGAGGACGGGGCCAGGGCATCCGTCAACGTGACGGCGAGCTGATCCCTCCACTTCCTTTTTTTCTTTTCCTTTCCTTTTTTCTTCTGTTTTTTCGTTTTCTTACTGGCAAAAGGATTAGCATGCGGACTCATGCATGCGGCTTAGCCCCTACTGGCGTCATACGCCTTCGAGGCTCTTCCCGTACAGTCCGTCTATCCTGAAGAGCCTTACGCGGTTGCCGCGCCTTAGTGTTATCTCGTACATCGGCACGCAAATGTCGGTGCGTGAAAGAATCTCGCTTCCGGGATACAGCGCCATGAGAAGCTTCTGCGCTCCCTTCGACATGTCCCTGTCGTAGTTGACTATACTGTCGGCGTCTATCTTCGACTTCTCGGCCGTTATCGGAGTTTCCCTGAGATGGCTGGCGTTGTCGATCATGTAATACGAACCCTTCCTGGCCTCGATGAGCCCTGCGCGCTCAAGCCTGCGTATTGATCCCGCGGTCTTCTGCCTGCTGGCTCCCGATGCCGCGGCAAGCCTTTCGCGGTCCGCCTTCCTCTTATGCGCCAATTCTAGGAACACCTTCATATCCGTCTCGTCCAGCCTGCCCGTCCTGCCATACCTTCCGCCGCCTGCAGGCTTCTCGAACGAGATTCCCTCGCCTTCGCGCATGTGGACGAACGCGTCTCCTCTAAGTATGACATAGCCTTCAACATACTCGTTCTTCCTGTAAGTGGGCACGCGGAGCTTGCACTCGGTAGCCTGGAAGTACCTGAGCTCAACCGAATCCACGCTCTCCTCCTTGCCGAAAAGCAGGTACTGCTTCCTCACGAGCCTCTTGGCGTACTCCTCTGCCATGCCCTGCGTGAAGCTTGCCTCGACCGCATCCATGCCTATCTGCGATGCAGCTCTGGTCCGCGCCGCCTGTTTCTGGGAGGCAGCCGCAGCCTTTCCGGCCTTCAGCTCCTTGAGTATGCTGCCCATCCTGACCTCCTTCTTCTGGAAGCTGCCTATGGTGGGTGTGCTGCCCACGTGAAGCACCCGCCTGCTCTTGATTTTCACGGGATTCCTCTCAGGCAGGCCGAACGGCATGAAAGTGCCCGTCTCGAGCATCGGTATCTGCTCTAGCGTCCTCCTGCCCTCGAACAGCACGCTCACGGCCTGCAGGTCGTTGTCTATGCTCAGCTTGCCGACGAAGCCGTACGAGCACTGCGCGAGAACGTTCTTGCTTATGTTCGCAGGCCTCTGCGTGGCTACGAGCAGGCCTATGCCCCTCTTCCTGCCGCGCACGCTTATCTCTTCTACTGGATTGATCTTCTGCCTCACAACCTGAGGGCAGAACTTGTCGCTCTCCTCCATTATCACAAGGTAGGGGGACCTCTTCTCCTCCTCTACTCCGTACAGCGTCTCGAGCGCCCTGTACACGCAGGCGGTCTTGTTGACGACATCCGATACGTCTAGTATTACCGGCACGCGGTTCTCCATGCTCTCCTCGAAGAGGTGCGCGAAGTCTATGTCAGTGCCAACGTCAGCCTTCTTGTCTTCTCCTACCCAAATCGCGTCGAACATCGACTTGAGCGACCTGTACTCGCCCTCCGTGTCGACTATTAGGAACGGCAGGCCGTTCCTGCAGAGCTCCTCGACTATTACGCCCACGAGGTACGACTTGCCGGAGCCGCTCTGGCCGATGACGCAGCCCCTGCCAGTGACAACGCTCTGCGCGTCAAGGTTCACGTCAGGCGCGATGTTTATCTCCACAGTAAGCTCTTGTGTTGGCAATAATATAAACTCTTCTGATGGATACCGCTTGCGTCGCCCGGAAAATTAATGGAAAACCTTAAACGGGCTAGTCCGACTATGCAAACCCATACCTGCTTGACCTCGGCAATGGTCCGGGCAGCATGCAGCTCCGCACGCGCATGCACTTTCAGAAAAGCATTTAAAGATTGCCAGCCCTCTTTCCTGATGGGGGTCGTGCGCTGCGCTTTCGCTTGGTCTTTTGTTAAGCTTTGCTAAGCGTTAGCGCTCGCGCTAGATACTCATCGCGGGGGTATCGCATGATTGGCAAAAGCGAAAAGAGTGATGGTAAGACGAAAGTCTTTGTTCGGCAGGCTACCGGCCTCGTGAAGCACGTGTCGTTCCTTGACGCGATAAGCCTGAACATGGGAGACATGTCCGCTGGCGCGGCTGTCGCCACGATCGGCCTCACCACCCTCTTCCTGAGCACGATGGCCGGTGTCAATCTCGTCTACGCATCGCTGCTCGCGTTCGTCCTTTCCATACCGCAGATCGTGGTGTACACGATGATGAACAGGCGTGTGCACAGGACCGGCGGGGACTACATCTGGACGTCCAGGGTCTTCGGCGGCCTATTCGGCGGCTCGCTGGCGTTCATGGGCTATACCATGGAAACGCTCGCCTTCCTTGCGCTCATATCCCTCTCAACTGTGTTCGCGATAGGCTCTGTGGGGCTATCACTCGGCAACACCGGTGCGGCGTGGCTCGGCCTCGCCCTTCCGGGAGGCACTGCCGGCGCCATGCCCGGGCTGCAGTTCGTCGTCGCGGCCGTAATATTCGGCATACTGATAGCTGTCAACATCTTCAGGCCGAAGATCGGCTACAAGCTGGTCACCACCGCGATAGTGGTGGGCGTGCTTATACTGCTGCTGTCAATCGGCACGCTGATGTTCGCGGGCCGTACGGGAGTCCAGAACTACGTGGCTACTCTGCAGTCGCAGGGCTTCAACCAGACGTACGCACAGGTCGCAGGAGCGTACACCGCGACAACGGCTGGCCACGGATTCAACTTCAGGAACCTGCTCCTTCTGCTGCCGTTCTTCGCGATATTCGTATATCCGTGGATGAACGCCGCACCCGCAGTATCCTCAGAGATAAAGGGGAAGAGCGGGGTGCGCTGGGCGGTCCCGGTTTCATCGGTCATCGTGATGCTGCTTGTGACCGGCGCATTCGCCGCGATGTACTTCGCGGGAGGGCTCGCCTTCGTGAACGGCGCGCTTACGAACCCATCCCTTGTGTATGACTACTCGTTCAACTTCTGGACGCTCGCGATGGGCGTATCGAACTCGTACATACTCAGCCTGGTTATAGGGCTCGGCTGGATAATATGGGACCTAGCGATACTCGCATACGGGATAATAGTGTTCTCGAGATACATCTTCGCGCAGGCGTTCGACAGGTTCCTTCCGGAAAAGCTGGCGTACGTGCATCCCAAGTACGGCTCGCCAGTAGCTGCGCACCTCGTCGACCTGGTGCTTACCGTGGCGCTGATAGGCGGCGCCTCGTTCCTGTACGGGAGGTTCTCTTCGCTCTACGGCGCGGTCGCCGCGGCGATGATATACTTCGTGTTCATAGCGCTGTCCGCGGTCGTATACGCCATAAGGCACGACAAGGAGATCGGCGCGAAGGTGACTCTGGTGGTAGCAGGCCTGCTCATGGCTGGCGTGTTCGGGTACATAACGTACCAGTTCTTCGCCTACCCGAGCGTGTGGGGCGGCAACGCCCTCGCATACGGCTACATAGTGGCCTCGTTCGTCGCTGGACTGGCGCTGTACACGTACTCAAAGAGGGCCAACGCCAAGAAGGGCATAGACATAACTATGGCTTTCAAGGAGATACCTCCGGAATAGCAATGGTGCTGACATGTCGCTGAGAATATTCTTCGCGGCCGACCTGCATGGCTCAGAGCTGGCCATGAACAAGCTGGTCAACTCCGCGAAGTTCTACGGCATAAAGGAGATAGTCGTAGGCGGAGACCTGACCGGCAAGGTGCTCGTGCCCATAGTCAGGGACGGCGACAGGTACAGCCTCGAGCTCTTCGGCGAGGACAAGAAGGTGAAGGAGCGCGACCTCGAGGAGATAGAGCACGAGATAAGGGTCAACGGCGAGTACTACAGGGTCATGGACAGGCGCGAGTACGAGGACATCAGGGAGGACAAGAAGGCCATCCAGCGCGTCTTCATAGAGGAGATGGTCGCATCCCTCGAGTCGTTCATGAAAAAGGCGGAAGAGAGGCTGAAGCCGCAGGGCGCGCACATCTACCTGATGGCTGGCAACGACGACTACGACGAGGTCGCGGATTACATAAGGAAGAACTCCAACGAGACCGTAGTGGAATTCGACAGGAGCGTGGCGCGCATAGGCGGCTACGACTTCCTGGGCTACGGCTACTCGAACAGGACGCCGTGGGACACGCCAAGGGAGAGGGACGAGGAGACAATATACAGGGAGCTTTCGAAGATATCCGACAAGACAGATCCCAGCAGGGCCGTGTTCGCGATACATGTACCGCCGTTCGACACGAAGATAGACAAGGCCCCTGAGCTGACGAACGACAAGAGGCAGAAGGTGGGCTCAGGGTACATGCGCATGGTCTCGGTCGGCAGCACCGCAGTCAGGAGGATAATCGAGGAGAGGCAGCCGATAGCCGGGCTGCATGGCCACATACACGAGGCCATGGGCGTCGACTACATAAGGTCGAGGAAGGGCATTGAGGTGCCTGTCTTCAACCCGGGAAGTGAGTACAGCGCCGGGGTGCTGAACGGCATAATCATAGACTTCAACAACGGAAAGGTCGAGAAGTACAACTTCACCAAGGGGTAATGCATTATGGGTGCCGAAGCGGAAAACGAGCTGCTCAGCAAGTCGATAGAGCTCGTTTCCAAGGCGCAGGAGGAGGGCATATCCCTGAGGCTGCTCGGCGGCCTCGCTGTCGCGTATCTCGCGCCTAACGGCCGCTCCCTCAAGGAGCTAGGCAGGGAATCCGACGACATAGACCTGTTCGCCCCCGGCTCGCATGCCGCGAAGCTCAGGAAATTCCTGGTCAGGAACGGCCTGCAGCCCGACGACAGGTTCAACGCCCTTTACGGCGCCAACAGGCAGCAGTACTTCTACGGAGAGACGAAGGTGGACGTGCTCATCGACGAGTTCAGGATGAGCCACAGGCTGCCGCTGAAGGGCAGGCTCTCGATGGCGAGCATAACCATACCTCCCTCGGATCTGCTGCTCACGAAGCTGCAGGTCTACGAGCTCAACGAGAAGGACATAAAGGACTCGCTTGCGCTGATGCACGACCTCAAGATGGGGAACTCAGACACGCACACATCCGTTGACTCCGGTTACATAGCGGATCTGCTCTCGGCAGACTGGGGGCTCTACAGGACCGTGACCATGAACCTGGAGAAGCTGAACGGCTATCTGGAGAGCTCGTCCCTCGAGCCCAAGAAGAAGAGGAGGATAAGCGAGGAGATAGAGTATCTTAGGAACGCGATCGCGCTAAGGCCGAAGACCCTCGCCTGGAAGCTCAGGGCGAAGGTGGGCGACAAGAAGAGATGGTACGAGCTGCCTGAGGAAGTCGAGTATGTAGTTCCAAAACCGGAGGGATTTGGTGCGGAGAGCGTTCCGGCAGAGCTGGCGTTCCAGGAGAACGGCCGCACATACCAGTGGCTGAGCTTCACCGAGATGCAGCATCTGGCCGACAGGATAGCCGAAGAGGTGATCGAGAGGCACGGCAGGCCCAAGGCCATACTCTACATAGAGCGCGGAGGCATGGTCATAGCGGACATGCTGGCGGAACGCCTCAAGGTCGGCCAGATATACGGGCTCCAGATGGTCGCATACGAGGACGTGAACAGGCTCGGCCCGAAGATATACATACTTCCGCACTACATCGACCTAGAAGTGGGAAGCAGGGACTACGTGCTGCTCGTGGACGACATAGCCGATTCAGGCAAGACGCTGAAG
>DAHXNT010000029.1 GCA_027365215.1 Microcaldota archaeon | reverse complement strand
GTTGCATGAAAGGTTCGTACGAAATGTCTTGCTGTCGGATGTAATTTTTGATCACATTTTCTCCGACAGGACCGACGCTGCTGTTGCTGTACTGACCGCCCCAGAAATTCTTTTTTGGATAACGTTTGATGTAGTTTGGCATTTCTGCAAAGACTTTTGAAGCAGAATGCGACTTCAAAATCTGTATCACTTGCACAACAGACAGTGTATTTGGCACATCGACCTCCATGTGCACATGTGCATAATCGTCTCCGAATGAAAACTCCTTTATCCTGATACCGTATTGCATTTCTGTTTCACGAAATGCATCTGCGACTATCTTCTGCGTATTCGGATTTTTGAAGACCTTGAATCGGTACTTTGATACAAGCACAATGTGTGCAAAGTTGTACTGGAAGTCCGATACGCTTTTATTCTTTACATGGCTTACACTATTCATACGATCACTTCGGCGGCAGAAAATTGGCAGCAGTAATGACCTGCTGCACGCTGCCGTCAGAAGGATATTTCAGGGAAGGCGTTTATTACTGAAGGACTAGACAACCCCCAACGAGGTTGGGGGAATTCTTAAGGTATTAATACCCCGTCGGAGATTTTATCCAACTATCTATTCATATACTAAGCTACAATATTTATATATTTTAGCTTCCATAATATATCACATGGCTACTACTGACTTCAGCAAAAGCCCTAAGCTTACGCCTACGGACCCCTTCTTCATAATTGGATTTATCTTCTGAGTAGCCTACTGTCGCTATAACTAAACTGGTTATGACCCGCTAAGGCGCTTCTCCTTCAGCTTGCTGCCGGATGCCTGCTGCCGGTCGTTTGCGGCGCAAAAAGTTAATAAGGAATAATTCTCATCAATTATTGCGATAGAATGGGCGGCGGCGGCATAAGTGAAGTCGAGAGGGAGTTCCTCGAGGACGAACTGTCAGATTACATGCTCTATGACAGTACTGCCAGGCACGAGAGCGACAGGGAACTGAAGAAGCTAATACTGAAACTCAGAGACACCGAGCTTAGGCACGCAAAATTCTGGGCTTCGCTCCTTGGTATCAGTGACATCAGCAGCATAAGGGTGTCAGCAGGCCTCAGGCTGAAGGTGTTCCTGTACGTGATAGTAAGGAAGGCGTTGGGTATAGCCTTCGTGACTAAGATGCTTGAGAGGAATGAGAAAGCAGGGCTCGAAGACTACAAGAACATGGTGAAGGGCGGAGGGTTCAGCAGGTCCACCCTTGATAAGATAGAGCGCATAGTGAAGGAGGAGGAGGGACACGAGCGCATACTGATGCAGCAGACCCAGAAGCACGAGGCCGTGCTGAACTATACCAGGTCGATCGTGTTTGGGCTAAACGATGGGCTGGTGGAGATACTTGCGGTCGTCGCGGGGCTTGCGATGATCGCGACAAACGCCTTCACAGTGGCAATTACCGGCATTATTGTAGGCGTGTCCGGTACACTCTCAATGGCTGCCGGGGCATACATATCCTCGAAGTCGGAGAAGGTGGTTGAAGAATCGCTCGATGGCATGAGCATGGCAAAGACTAGGCCCTCCAATGAGGCTTATTACACAGGCATCTTCTATTTCATCGGGGCGCTAGTTGCAACTTCACCATTCATACTAGGTTCGTTCAGCTATCTGGGAACAGTAGAGGCCGTGATACTCGTTGCAATAGTGCTGTCGGCAGCTTCGGCCTTGGTGGCAATAATAAGCGATACAGGCATAATGAAAAGAATCCTTGAGATGCTCGTAGTTTCGCTGGGCGCCGCATTTGCCACAGCGCTCATAGGATTCATCGTAAGGACGGTATTCGGAGTCGCCATATCCGCATAGCTACTATCCGCGACGCGTTTTTGCCTTCGGCATAGCGCACCTATAAATATGTTTTAGGTGTCATTATAGCGAAGTGTGCTAATTTTAGCTTCAGGGTGATTGCATGAAGAGTGACGATGAGATAAACGCTGCGATAGAGCAGGCAATGAAACAGATGGACATGCTGATAAACGATACGAGCGTACCGAAGAACGTGCGGAGCGTCATAACGCAGGCGAGGAACGAGCTGAACTCCAAAAATGAATACGTCGTCAGGGTCTCGTCAGCCATATACAACCTGGACGAGGTAAGCAACGACATCAACCTTCCGCAGCAGGCGAGGACCATGATATGGAGCATACTCAGCCAGCTCGAATCGATCAAATCGGACTGATTACATGGCTGACGGCACAAATGCTGTTGGAAACCTGGCCAAGAAGCTTGAGGGAAAGGGAATTCTGCTATCATCAGATGTGGACAATCTGCTTCTCGAAGGCATAGACATAGACCTGATATCCGGCAAGCTCGTGGAGAAATACCCTAATCCTGAATCGGTGCAGATAGTCGACGCGACCGTCATCAGGGGGATAGTCGAGGAGCTGAAGATAGACAAGGCGCCAGTGCCTCTCGAGATAAAGGCGAAGGCAGGATTCAGGCCGGCGGCTGCAGAAGTTGAGGCGAGGTACAGCATAGGCAACGGAAAGCAGCAGAACGACGGATTGAGGACCGAGGGCAGCGTCAGCGACTTCGTCGCGTATTTTAGGAGCAGGCTGGACAAGATAAAGCCGTTCATAAGCACGCACAGCGCGGCGAGCGGCATGTCGCCCAACCTCGAAGCGATAAGGTCGTACACCAACGGGCGAGAGGTAACTATATGCGGCATAGTCAGCAACAAGATAACTACGAAGAACGGAAACATAATGGCCCTCATAGAGGACGAGACGGCAGACGCCAAAGTAATATTCATGAACGCGACCTCCGAGAAGGCGAGGTCGCTGTTCGGCCTTGCGGGAGAGATAATAAACGACGAGGTCATAGCGGTCAAGGGAAGGATATCAGGACCGTTCGTCATAGCCAACGAGCTCATATTCCCGAACGTACCGCTCAGGGATAGGAAGACGATCGATGAAGACCTCGCCATCGCGTTCGTGTCAGACATCCATGTGGGAAGCAAAAGGTTCATGGAGAAGAACTTCTCGAAGATGGTCGAGTGGCTCAACGGCAACGCTGATATCGGACCGAAGGGCCTGGCCGGTAAGGTAAAGTACATGGTGATAGCAGGGGACGTCGCCGACGGGATAGGCGTCTACCCAGGACAGGACCGCGACCTCTCGATACTCGATGTCTACATGCAGTACAAGAGGCTCGCCGAATTGCTTGAGGACATACCTGATTACATACAGGTGTTTGCTCTGCCGGGCAACCACGACGCGGTTCAGGCCGCCGAGCCGCAGCCGGCCCTTGGCAACGATATAATGAAGGATTTCAAGAAGGACAACATACACTTCGTCCCGAATCCGAGCTACCTGACCCTGCACGGGATAAAGGTGCTCGCCTATCACGGCACGTCCCTGGATTCCATAATAAGCGCGGTGCCGGGCATGAGCTATGCGGCACCGGAGAAAGCGATGGTCGAGACGCTTAAGAGGAGGCACCTATCGCCGATATACGGCGGCAACATAATAGTGCCGAGCAGGAACGACACACTTGTGATAGACACCATACCCGACATACTCCACATGGGGCACCTGCACAAGAATGGCATAACGAACTACCACGGCGTGGATGTCGTGAACAGCGGCACATGGCAGGCGAGGACAGATTATCAGATAAAGCTCGGGCACATGCCCACGCCATGCGTGATGCCCGTATACGATGCCAAGAAAGGCAGCTACGTGAACATTGACTTCAACGGCTGATTCGATGGAAATAAACTCGTACTTCGACGCGCTCTCCAAGGATTTTGAGGAAGCGTATGCGATAGCGACGAGCGCGCGCAATCGCGGTTTCGATCCGGAGACGTTCGTCGAGATAAAGCCTGCGCCGGACCTTGCGTCAAGAGTGGAGGGAATACTCAACGCCGAAGGATTGGCCGACTTGATAAGAAGCAAGTCGAACGGCCAGTCCACAAGAACCCTCGCGTTCGACATAGTGAGGGACCTGTGCACTAATCCGAAATTCAAGAGGAACAGCATAGAGGAGCAGCTGACCCTCGCATTAAGGGCGGGCCTGGCGGTGCTCACCGATGGGGTGCTGGTGGCACCGACCGAAGGGGTGCAGGGCGTCAAGCTGCACAAGAATCCCGACGGTTCCACGTATGCCGCAGTGATGTATGCGGGGCCGATAAGGGGAGCGGGAGGCACGTCCGCGGCGCTCTCCGTGGGCCTCGCGGATCTCGGAAGGCAGATTCTAGGAGTCGACAGCTACAAGCCGCAGCAGGCCGAGATAGAGAGATACTTGGAGGAGATAGACATCTACGACTCGAGGGTGACGAACCTTCAGTACAGGCCGAAGGACGAAGACCTTCGCGTCATACTGGAGAACTGCCCAGTGTGCATAGACGGACTGGCGACCCACGACGTAGAGATGGGCGTGCACAGGAATGTCAAGAGGCTCGACGCGGAAGGCAAGGAGGAGATGATACCGAACAAGATAAGGGGCGCGCTCGGCCTGGTGATGTGCGAGGGCATAGCGCAGAAGGCCAAGAACGTGCTCAAGTACACGAAGGCCGCAGGGCTCGACTGGAGCTGGCTAAACAACATAATAAAGGTGAGCAAGCCGCAGGAACCCAGCGCGGACAAGATCGCCGACAAGAAGAGCAGCGTGTTCCTCCAGGACCTCGTGGGCGGAAGGCCAATACTGTCGTATCCGGATGCGAGGGGCGCGTTCCGCCTGAGGTATGGCAGGTCGAGGCTCACCGGAATAGCCGCTAAGGGATTCAGCCCGGCGACGATGATAATACTCGACGAGTTCATCGCGTCAGGCACGCAGGTAAAGGTCGAGAACCCCGGCAAGGGCTGCATAGCCATGCCCGTGGACAGCATAGAGGGGCCTTTCGTAAAGCTGTCCAACGGCGAGGCGTTCAGGGTGAACAGCGCGGAGAAGGCGAGCGAGGTAAGGAGCCTTGTAACGAAGATACTTTCTGTCGGGGACATGCTGGTCACGTACGGCGACTTCAAGAAGACCAACACGCCGATACTGCCTACCAGCTATGTCGAGGAATATTGGTACGAACAGCTAAAGGGCAAGGGCTATGAGGGAGACATGCCGGAACCCCTGAACTTCAAGGAGGCGTTCGATCTTTCGGCGAAGTACGGGGTGCCCATGCATCCGATGTACATCTACGACTATTTCGACCTAGACAGCACCGAGTTGAGGGAGCTCGCGCGCGCGATCGCGAAATCGGAGGTCAACTCAACCGACGCGTTCGCAGTCAGGGAGCTGAAGATAAAGGACAATATAGAATTCCTCAGGGATCCCATAGAGAAGCTGTGCATACCGCATTATGACGACGGCACGACGATAACGATAAGGGGGAGCGACGCGCAGGCGCTGCTCATGTCAATGGGCTTCGCGGACAAGGACGGCAGGATATTTCTGAAGAGAAGCATAGCAGACTCATATACGGATGAGCAGGCGCCTCTCGAAGGCATAAATTCGCATTCACCGTTCACAGTGATGAAGAGGGCGACGAGGCTAGGCGGAAGGATAGGAAGGCCAGAGAAGGCGAAGGAGAGGCTGATGAAGCCGGCGCCTAACCTGCTGTTCCCGATAGGGGAGTACGGCGGCAAGGAGAGGAACCTTTACAAGGCCTATGTCATGGCGACGAAGAAGTTCGGCGACAACAGGATAAGCGTGGAGGTGGTAAGGTACAGGTGCCCCGTCGGCAAGGAGATTATGATATACCCGTACTGCAAGGAGCACGGAGTGCGGGGAGTGATAGAGAGGGTGTGCAAGAGATGCGGCAAGACGAGCATGGAGCGCGTATGCCCGAGCTGCGGCGGCGAGACCGAGGGCAGCGCGACTCAGGGCCTCGACCTAATATCCATGATAAACGATGCGGTCGCCAGCATCGGCGGAATCTCCGGCATACCGAAGATGCTCAAGGGAGTAAAGGGGCTCATGAGCAGCGACAGGATTGCGGAGCCGATAGAGAAGGGCATACTGAGGAGCAGAAACGGCGTCTACATATTCAAGGACGGAACGGCGAGGTTCGATGCGACCGACGCGCCCATAACACACTTCTATCCTGAGGAGATAGGCATAAGCATCGAGAAGGCGAGGGAGCTCGGATACGATAAGGACATATATGGCAAGGATCTCGTCAGCGGCGACCAGTTGGTGGAGATGAGGCACCAGGACGTGATAATAAACTCCAGGGGTGGCGAATACATGGTTAGGGTGGCGAATTTCATAGATCAGCTGCTCGTTGATTACTACAAGCTAGAGCCATACTACGGGATAAGCGGCAGGGACGGCCTGATCGGCCAGCTGGTTGTCACCCTATCGCCGCACACCTCTGCGGGAGTGCTCGGCAGGATCATAGGCTTCACGGAGGCGAAGGTCGGGTTTGCACACCCGTATACGATATCCGCGAGAAGGAGGAACTGCGACGGCGACGAGGACACGATGATGCTTCTCCTGGACGCGCTGATAAACTTCTCGAAGAGGTACCTGCCGACCACCGTCGGCGGCACAATGGACGCGCCGCTAATACTCAGCGTTAAGGTGCACCCTGAGGAGGTCGACGACGAGGTGCACGAGATGGAGACAGTCAGCAGCTACGGCCTGAAGTTCTACGACGACACGTTCGCGGGGCTCGCTCCTCCTGAGATAAAGGTCGAGATAGTAGGAAACAGGCTGAAGAGTCCCACGATCTTCGACGGCCTGATGTTCACGCATTCGAGCTCGTCCAGGGCCGTCGCGGACTCCCCGAAGCAGAGCGTCTACACTAAGCTGAAGACCATGCAGGAGAAGGTTGAAGCCCAGTTCAGGCTGATGGACAAGCTGGAGAGCATAGACAAGGCGGACTCGGCGAAGAGGCTGATCATGAGCCACTTCATACCAGACCTTATCGGCAACCTCCATTCGTTCTCGAAGCAGACGTTCAGGTGCATTGCCTGCAACGCGAAGTACAGGAGGGTGCCGCTGCTTGGTGTATGCCCGAGATGCAGGGGCAAGCTGGTGCTTACCATCTCAAAGGGCGGGATAGAAAAGTATCTCGTCATGGCGACGGACCTGGCTGACAGGTACGAGCTTGAGCCCTACATCAGGCAGAGGCTTGCCCTGATACGTGAGGAGATAGAGAA
>DAHXNT010000028.1 GCA_027365215.1 Microcaldota archaeon | reverse complement strand
CTTTGCCGACAGGATAATAGCGCCCCTGCCGCAGAAGAGTTTGGAATTTCTTGACGAGATATTCAGGGTGGCGCGCGACAGGGCGGCAGTGCACATCTACGTCTTCGGCCCGAAGAAGTCGGTGATCGGCAGCACAAAGGAAGCGATAAGGGCGCACGCCAAGAAGCATGGCTGTAAAGTAAGGTTCATCTCGGTCAGGGAGGCGCGTCCTTACTCGGCGAGCGACATAGAGATAGCGCTCGACTTCGAGATAAGGCGCGGGCACGGCCACATGCGCGTCAGCGGCACTTAACAAGGCTTAGCGAGAAATTCTGCACCTTTCAATGGGCTGTCCTGGATGAAACCTCTTTTCGGAAAGGTCCGCGTGCAACCCGGACGCCGGCAAATCCAAAGCGGAAAATAGTAATAAATATGTTATACACGTAATGTATTATCGACCAGCACGACAGGTAGGGAGCATGGCGATAGCCCTCAACGATTCCATCAGCGTAGTCGGTGTAGACAATACCTCCAGGCAGGCCAATAGCCTAGACCTCGAGGAGTTCGTCAGCAACGCGACGTGGCGCGAGCTCCTCATAGAACTGGTCGCGACGAATAGGATAGACCCGTGGAATGTCGATATCGTAGAAGTGGTCGACAGCTATATCGCCGCGGTGAAGCGCATGAAGGTCATGGACCTGAGAGTGCCCGCTAACATGATACTCGCGGCATCGATACTCCTGAGGCTCAAGAGCGAAACTATCAACCTGTTCGAGGAGCCTGCCGACGGGGCAGACGGCGCGGAAGACATGGTTCCTGCGGAAGGCCGCGTCCTGCCAAGCATACCCGAGCTGATGCCGAAGTTCAGGATGCAGCCCAGGAGGAAGGTAACCCTCGACGAGCTGATAGGCGCGCTAGAAGGTGCGATGAAGGCGAAGGAGAGAAGGGCGGAAAGGATAACGCTCGAGAACACCCCTATGGAATTCGTCGTCAACATGGACGACATCGACGAAAAGATAGAGTCAGCATACAAGCTGGTCGCCAGCAGTGCCGACAAGAAGAGAATGGTGACGTTCATGGAGCTTTCGGGCAAGATGCCCGACGGCAGCAGCGTGCTGCTCGACCTCTTTGTTCCACTGCTATTCCTTGCGACTGATGCAAAGATAGCGATGTTCCAGGAGGAGTTCTTCGGCGAGATAATAATAAAGCTGCTCAAGCCCGGTGCTGGTTGATGAACGCGAACGACGCTGAGTACTCGAAGCTCGCGGAGGCCGCGCTGTTCGTGTCGGGCGATGCGCTCAGCGCCGAGGACCTGGCAAAGGTTATAGGCATAGCATCAGTCGGCGCGATAAGCAGGATAATGGACGACCTTATCAAGGAGTACGAGGCAAGGGACAGCGCGATAACCATAGCGAAGATAGGCAGCAAGTACACGATGTCGCTCAGGAGCCCCTATTCCGAGAAGGTGAGCGGCCTTGCGGGCGCGCCGGACATAACGAAGGGCGCGCTGCGCGTGCTGGCATACGTCAGCAAGAACGGACCCATGATGCAGAGTGCAATCGTCAAATCGTTCGGCAGC
Source organism: Microcaldota archaeon (assembly GCA_027365215.1). Lineage (GTDB taxonomy): Archaea > Micrarchaeota > Micrarchaeia > Micrarchaeales > Micrarchaeaceae > JAMCYG01. The sequence goes on along the minus strand of DAHXNT010000028.1, from coordinate 5,646 downwards.
TCCACCTATACCTACATGAAGGAGCTGCTCGACAAGGAGTTCGTATCCGCAAAGAGGGTCGGCCGTACCAAGAGAATAGAGACGACGAGCAAATTCAAGGAGTACTTCGAGGTAAAGTAACTGCTGCTCAGTACCACGGGTGCTCTTCGCCGCGCCTCTCCTTCGCGTTCGCGTAAAGCGCTGCGACGAAAAGGAATGAGGACAGCCTGTTCATGTAACTCCTTACGCTATCGCTTACGTTTGCCTCGTCGGAAACCCTAATGACCGACCTTTCGGCCCTGCGCGCTATGGCCCTGGCATAGTGAAGGTAAGCGGCGGGCTCCGCGCCTCCAGGCATCACGAACTCCTTCAGCTCTGGCACCTCCTTTCCTATCTCATCCATGTAATCCTCAAGCTTCTTGACGCTCTTGTCATCGATGGAACCGAGCCCCTTTATGCCGCTCTGGCTGCCGAAAGAGGCGATCTGCGCCGATATTATGAATAGGTCATTCTGTATGTCCTTCAGCATCTCCACGAGCCTCTTGTGGCGGCACGAGGAGACGGCGATGCCGACAGAGCTGTTCAGCTCGTCGATGTCGCCTATCGCGTCCATGACCGCGCTGCTCTTTTCCACCCTCTTGCCGCTCAAAGTCCCGGTCTTCCCGTTATCGCCCTTTCCCGTATAGAATATCGTCATGCACCCACCAGAATATATTTTAAAGCGCATAGATACTTTATTAATCTGCCACTAACCTGATGGAAAGAAAGGTAGTAATTTATAGGCTTTCGAATATTAACCTATTCACGGACGGGTCCGTGGTCCAGTGGTACGACGTCACCTTCACAAGGTGAAGATCAGGAGTTCAATTCTCCTCGGACCCACATGCGCATGCTGATTCTCGCTCGCCTGAAAGGCGCATGAATAAATATCTTTCCCATAACATCGAAGATTGACGTATTTTTAAGGACGCCAAAAAGCAACATATAAATAATGCACCTTGCCCTTTTCTATCAGATACTATGTCATATTCCAGCAAGAATGCCAAAAGGGCTCAGTCCAGCACGCAGCAGAAGAGCGCTGCCGAAACGCAGACTGAAGAGGCCGATAAACAGGCTATGAAGGAGTGGATGGCCGAGACCGTCGGGAAGGTAAACTTAATGCTTTCGGCGAGCCTTGACAGGTTCACATCACCAAAGTACCTTAGGAGCCCGTACCTGGGCCCTGGATACACCTATGATGAAAGGGGGATAGAGAAGGGAGTAAGAGAGCCGGCCACATACATACTGAATCTGGGAGGAAAGAGGCTCAGGCCCTTATCATCGATTCTGGTGATGGAGGCGTTCGGCGTGGATTCGAACAAGTTCCTTGAGTTCTCGGTCGTGCCGGAGGTCATACACACCGGTACGCTAATACACGACGACATAGAAGACAACAGTGATAAGAGGAGAGGAAACGACACGGTGCACAAGATATACGGCATACCGAAGAGCATAAACCTGGGATCTACCATGTTCTTCCTGCCGCTCAATGCAATATTCGATAGCAGGAAGATAGACGAGGGCGCCAAGTACAGAATGGCCAAGTACATAATACGGGACATGACCCGCCTCGGCGTGGGCCAGGCTATAGACATATCGTGGCACAATCAGGAGATTGACATAAATGCGATAAACGAGGAGCAGATAATGCAGTGCCTTGCCAACAAGACTGGGGCCCTGCTAGGCATAGCGATGAAGATCGGTGCTGCGATAGGCGGCGCCGACGACCACGCGCTTGAGCGTATAGGGATCCTGGCCGACAATATCGGCATCGCCTTCCAGATAAGGGACGACGTACTGAACATAGCCGGAGATAGCGGCGTTGCGAAGAACAAGGGCGGCAGCGGGGAGGACATAACCGAGGGCAAGATAACAGTGCTCGTTGCATATGCCATGCAGCATTCCTCGAAGGCCGAAGCGGAAGAGCTGGCAGGCATATTGAAAGAGCACACAGCCTCAAGGAAGAAAATAAACAGGGCCATAGAAATAATAAGAAGTTCAGGGGCGTTAGAGCACGCCGCGCAGCTCGAGAAGGAGCACCTGGACGATGCCCTGAGAATACTCGAGGAAGTAATACCTGAGTCTGAAGCTAAGAAGAAGCTCAGGTACATATTCGGCTTCATGACGACGCGAGGCGTGTGAGCCTGACTGTAACGGATATCTCATGTTAAGTGATATCTTGCTGCAGCCTCCTGGGCGCTCGCCCCTAATCTGCGTTTGACGATGCCGGACGGAAGGTATAAATGTGCGTTTTTCTTTTTAATGGCTGTCAATCTAAGGTGATATTATAATGGCAAACGAATCAGGCGACGAAAACTCTAGGGTAGCGGTACAAGCCAAGGACTTTAAGGAGTTCGTAGGATTGTACAAGGACGAGGTATACCAGAAGGAGTGCGAGTATCTGCCCAAGGGCGATCCGGAAAAGTTTAACGAGATAATGCGTCTCTACGTAGATAGGCGCGGCCAGTACCGCAGGCCTGGCTACCTACTTCTTTGGGCCGCGCTGTACGGCGGTAAGATGGCAGACGCAATACTTCCCGCAGCGATACAGCAGATGTCCGAGGATTACTTCCTCATGCAGGACGACTGGATGGACAGCAATGAAGTCAGGAGAAACGGGCCTGCTGCGCATGTGATGTACAATCCTGTTTATGCGGTACTCGCCAGTGACACCCTCCACACAATATTGTACCGCATGGCCTACGATGCCATGAACCTATTGGGCGGGACGCGCGGGAAGGCATACTTCGAGCGCCTGTACGACATAATGCTCACCACCCACGTGGGGCAGTATTATGATATTAGCCTGGCCCGGGAGCCTGACATAACGAAATTCACACTCGAAGAATACTACAAGTCGATATATGCCAAGTCGGGCTACTACACCGTTGCGGGCCCCATGCAGTGCGGAGCAATAATAGGCGGTGCGTCGAACGAGGAGCTAGGGAAGATGCTGGAATACGGCATACCTGTGGGCACTGCCTTCCAGATCAAGGATGACATACTGGACTGCACATCCACTGTTGACACGCTGGGCAAGACGATAGGCAACGACGTCCGCGAAGGGGCAAAGACAATAATATTATGGCACGCTGTCCAGAACGCTTCACCCACAGTGCTCGAGCGCATGAAGAAGATCTACGAGCTGCCCAGGGCGCAGAAGAGGGAGGAAGATGTCAAGTGGGTCATTGATACGTTCAACGAGCTCGGATCCATCAAGTATGCGCAGGCAGAGTCGGAGAGGTTTACCCATCAGGCAATCGACGCATTCAAGAAGAGTCATACGGACATGCCATCATCCCCATTGAAAGATCTGGCAATAAATTCGATAGGGCATGTGGCTAGCAGGAGCAAGTGAACCGTGCTCCTCTATTCCTTTTTCGCGAATGCGTATCCGAGGATAAGGTATGCCAGCTTCGCCGCGGTATAATCCGGCGCCACCATTCCCGGAATCGGGCACAGCTCAGTCATGTCAAGCCCGAGAAGCTTTTTCTTCTCCAGTACTGTCTTCAGTATTCCTGTGATGGTGCCGAAGTCCATGCCGTCAGGCTCCGGAGTGCCCACGCTCGGCATTATGCCCGGGTCGAGAACATCGAGGTCTATCGTTAGGTATATGCTCCCGGCGGTGTTCCTGATTATCGCTTTGGCAGCCTTCTCGGCTCCGAGTTCCCTGACGTCGCTCATGTAAAGCATCTCCTTCCTGTACGCCCTCGCGCTGTCCTCGTCAAGGCTTCTGACACCGACGCTGAAGCAGTTCTTCGCCAACTCCCTTGCACGCGCGGTAACGCACGCATGTGAATACCTGCTTCCCATATACTCGTTCCTTGAGTCGGAATGCGCATCGAAGTGAAGCACGCTGAAGTCCTTCTCCGCATCCGCGACCGCCCTGATGGCGCCTATCGATATGCTGTGGTCCCCTCCGAGAAGGAACGGCATCTTCGAGTCGCCAAGAATTATGCCTACTTCCTTCTCTATCCTTTTTGCCATGCCCTCAGCAGAGTTGACATCGGGCTCCAGTTCCTCCATGGTATATATACCAATCTTGCTTATGTCCCTGCCAAGCTCCGCGCTGTAAAGCTCAAGGTTCCTGCTCGCCTGTATGATCGCGTGCGGGCCCTCCCTTGAACCTGCCCTGTAAGAAGCGGTTGAGTCGTACGGCACAGGCAGCACGGCTACCTTCGCCGAGCCGTAGTCCTGCTCCTCGAGACCGAAAAGATTGTAGGGCGGTAATGAATGCAGAAGCCTCATCGTATCGCTACTATTTCCCAAACAAAGTATAAAAAGGCAGTGAGCCTGCGGTCCGCTCTCCGCTGTCAGAAGCCCAGCTTCTCGCTCACCAGCACTATAGTTATCCTGTGCGGTATGGGCTCCCTTTCCAGTATGACCCATTTCGCCAGCAGGCTGCCCATGCCGTATGCCTCTTTCGCCCTCTGATCCTCCAACGGGAAAGCGTACTTCCTCACCCTTTCCATTGCCTCATCAATGTTGTCCACTATCTTCTGCGCTCCGACTATGAAAACCAAGCGGTTGGCATCGTACGGATAGGCCGATACGCGGGAGCCGCTGGCGTCGCAGGAAACCAGCGCGCCGTCCTTCGTTACCGCATTGACGCTGGCTATGAAGAAATCTGCCTCTATGTTGGCCCTCTTCCTCATCTGCATGCGCTTGGCATGGTCCTGCTCCTCGAGGATGGGCTTGTGCAGGTTCTTCCACCTTCCCGAGTCGAGAAGCTCGTTGAAGCCTATCTCGCGCAGGCTTGTGGAAGAGCCAGTAATGACCGATGAGCCCTCCGGTACTATCTCCTTTACCTTTTCAAGCGCCTCTTTCCTATCCTTTGCAAGCACTACGTCGAAGCCCCGCCCCTTCAGTGCCTCTGCAGTCGCGTCTATCGCGTCCCTGGCCGGCATTTTGCCGAACCTCCCGTGTTCGAGTTCCATCCTATGTTCACCTATATGAAAACTACAGTAAGAGTTCGCGCAAACTAATAAGAGGGTTTAGAGCTGGCAGCAGAAATGCCGTAAACGATTTGCCCCTATCTCTTCCTTACTATGCTCTTCTCTATCTCGAGAAGCAGGTCGAGTATTAGCCCAGATATCACAGAAAGGAATCCGACAGTTATGAGCATGAATGCTATGAGGGCCCTGCCTATCTCATTCAGCGTGCCGGTCTGGAGGTAGCTCGCGAAAACAAGGGAGCCGAGCACAAGCCCTATTATTATGAGCACTATGCCTATGCTGCCGAATAATAGCAGCGGGCTGTAATCTCTTGCGTATCTGACGGAATGGTATGCTATGGTAACACCGTAGAAAGGCTTTACCTTGCTTATCTTGGACTTTGAGCCGCTGCGCGGCCTGTAGCTTATAGGTATGCTCCTTATTTTAAAGCCTCTCCTCACGAGCTCTATCTCGAAGAAGGGGGTGCCAGCCCTGTACGCGTCGAGGTACCTTATCGTGTCGAAAGCCTCCCTCTTCATGGCGAATATCCCGTTCATCACGTCGCCCATCCTGCTCCTGTAGAGAAAGTTGAACCAGCCCGCCAGGAACCTGTTGCCGAAGCGAATCGTTGGCGTCATAGAATCCTTGTCAGCTCTTTCGAGCCTGCTTCCCCCTATAAACGCGAACTCCTTGT
>DAHXNT010000027.1 GCA_027365215.1 Microcaldota archaeon | reverse complement strand
ATGAGGTACTCCAGAGTTTCCTTTATATTGTTCATGATGGCCTTATCTGAAAGGTTGTGGTACCTGCCTATCAGGTTTTTCTCCAACAGTATTGCGTCGTCCATGAACTTGGAGTTCAGCGCCCCCTCATCCATCCCTGAAAGAGTCTTGCTCTGAATTTTATCCTTGTTGCCGTTCATGTAAATCCAAATAAGTGGTTTTGCGAACCCAATATTTAAGGCTTTCCCATTCGGGCAAGAGAATAAAATATAAGAGTTACATGGATTGGTTGTCAACTAGCAAAACGGGCATGTGCAAGTGGGCATTTCGGTGAAATGGCCTGCAGATATGCTTTTATTCTTTTCTATGACTATCACAAATTGTAATGCCGCAGGGCGCTGAATAACCTATGTATGCAACTGATAATGCCATAAGGCTCGACTATTCAGGGGCATGCTATGCCCCGTCGCCCCTTGTTATTAAAGCGGTCAAAAGATCGCTGCAGAAGGCAAACGCTTATCCTTACGAGTGGTACGCAGAACTGAACGAGGAGATAGCCCGCTACTGCGGGGTCAAGCCGGAGAACGTGCTGCCCACGAGCGGCGGAGACGAGGCGATAGCGCTGCTGACGTACGTCTTCGGCAAGCGCGTGCTGATTCCTGCCCCGACGTACGGTGAATACGAGTACATCGCGAAAAGCGCCGGTTCGGAGGTCGTCATGAAGGACTGCATGGCCGACGGTTACAACTATACACTCTGCTATGATGACAAGGACCTTGCTAAGGCTACCCTTGTGTGGATATGCAATCCCAACAACCCTACCGGGACCGCAATAGATGAAAGCAGCATAATATCGGTGCTTGAGCGCTCCAAGGGCATCGTGGTGGTCGACGAGGCGTATTACGAATTCTACGGTAAGAGTGTAATCGGCCTGATAGACAAGTACAAGAACCTTGTCGTGCTCAGGACGTTCTCGAAGGCGTTCGGCCTGGCTGGTCTCAGACTGGGCTACGTGGTTGCGAGCAGCGACATAATAGACCGGCTGAACAGATCGAAACAAGAATTCAATGTCAGCAGGCCCGCGCGAGACGCAGGCATAGCAGTGTTCAGGAGCATGGACTACTACACACGCAAGATAAGCGCATCCACTAAGAGGAGAGACGCGCTCGAGAAGGAGTTCTCGGAGCACGGTATCCATACGTTCAAGTCGAACGGAGGGTTCCTGTTCCTAAGGCTAGGAAGCGACGACGAGCTCAAATACGTGTATTCCGGCCTGCTAGACTCCGGCATAATCCCATTTATAGCGACGGATTCGGAGTTCAGCGGTCTGAAGGGGCCGTACATGAGGGTTGCAATAGGCACTGCCGTGCAGATGTCGCTATTCCGCACACATGCATTCAGGCTTGTGGAAGAGTACAGGGAAATGCGCAATCCCGTTCTGGCTACGACTGGCGCCGCAGAGAAACAAAAGAATGGGCCCGGAGAGATTTGAACTCTCGGCCTTCCGATTATCAGTCGGACGCTCCAACCAGACTAAGCTACGGGCCCTTCACGTGACTTCAACGATCTTTCCGTTCGGCGTTTCCTCGGTAAATACCTGCGTCTCAAATTTATATAGCTTTACGTTGGGCTGTTTCCAGTAGCCGACTGGCAGGCCAGCCTTCTCGCACGTCCCGTCAAGAAGCTGCTCCCTGTTCCATCCCTGCTCCACCGCAACTTCGGGAAGCAGCAGTCCGCTATACAAACCGTACTCTATTATAGTGCCGTCCCTGCCCATCTTCAGGCGCCTTATTCCCGCGGGGCTCCTGCTCTTCATCGCAACAGGCTTCGAGAGTATGCTCACTTCCACAATCAGCTCGTCGAGCTCCTTGTGCGAGACCGGGACGAACCTAGGATCCTCAAATGCCGCAGCGAGCGCCGCGTCCACTATCTCGTTCCTGACCTTCTCGACCGGCCTGGGAAAGCCTATGCATCCCCTGAGCGTCTCGGTCGGGTAGTGCTTCAGCGTGACGAATACGCCGTACTCCTCGTCAAAACCCTTTAGCGCACCGAGGATGACATCCCTGTTGAACTTCGGGCTGCGTATCGCCAGCTCTATCGTGTTCCTCGCTGCCTTAACAAGCATCTCCCCTTCCGAAATCGTGTATATGCGCATGGGTACACCGCGTGCACGTCATGTGTACGTTATTAAACCTAACAGTTACTAAATTATCATTGAGTGACAAATGATTTATTGGTGCTGGTTTGGTAAGGAAGGTTACAATATATACTGACGGCGCGTCAAGGGGCAATCCCGGCATGAGCGCATCTGGTTTCGCGGTATACGATGGTGCGAAACTGCTGAAGAGGCTGTCGAAGTACAACGGCATAAAGACTAACAACTTCGCCGAATACACCGCCATAATGCTCGCGCTGAGATGGTGCGCCAACGCGCTCGGCGATCCAAAGGACATGGATGTGGAACTGTACTCCGATAGCGAACTGGTCGTGCGCCAGCTCAACGGCAGGTACAGGGTCCGCTCTGCGGAGATGAAACCGCTCAACGAATCCGTGCAGAGACTGAAAGGCATGTTCCATGGCGTGTCGTTCACGAACAGGCGCCGTTCGCACGAGGGGATAAGCGAGGTCGATGCGGATCTGAACAGGCTTCTCGACACAATCGAAGAGAAGGCTGCGAAGCGATAAGTAATAAATAATGAAATGGAATAATCTATTAGGGTTAAAGCGTGACCAGCAGCAATCCACAGAAGGGTGGCAGCACAGGACCAGCGGCATCGGCAGCGAATCCGCCGAAGCACGAGGTCAACCCCGACGCAAAGGACCATTGGAGGAAGGGCAACAGCCTGTTCGAGGAAAGCAAGTTCGAAGAGGCGCTGAAGGAGTTCACGGCAGCTATAGAGATAGACAACAAGTATTCCGATGCATACTTCAACAGGGCGCTGACCAACAGGATGCTCAAGAACTATGACGGGGCGAAGAGGGATCTTGACTTTGTTATGGAACTGCAGCCCGACAGCGCAGACGCGCCCCTTCTTATCGGGGATATCGCAGAGGCCAACGACGACTACATAGGGGCCAGGTACTGGTACGAGAAATCCCTGAAGATAAACCCTGATTATACTGAAGCGAAGACAAGGCTGGAAAGGATAGATGCGCTGATGCACGTGAACGCATCGCCGAAGGGCGCGCCCTCGCAGGTATCCGTGCAGCAGTACAAGCAGCCCTCGGATAAGAAGGAAGAGCAACAGCTCCAGGAGGGCAAGGACGTGATAGAGGATGGGCAGATAAAGAGCCTTGCGTTCTACAAGTCCGAGATAAAGTTCGACTCTGTAATAGGCCTGGAGAAGGTCAAGAAGTACCTGGCGGAGAACGTCGTGCTATCGATGAAAGAGCCGCGCCTCTTCAAGAAGTACGGCAAGAAGATGGGCATGGGCCTCATACTTTACGGGCCTCCCGGAGTCGGAAAGACGCATATAGTCAACGCGGTTGCCGGAGAGGCCAATGCCAACGTCTACGTGGCCAGGATAGCGCAGATAGTCGACATGTACACGGGCAATACCGAGAAGAACCTGCACAGGATATTTGAGCTGGCAAGGCAGCACGCGCCGGTGATACTGGTGTTCGACGAGCTCGATGCCCTGACCCCGAAGAGGGGCGGAGGCGGCGGAGCGTCGGACAGCTCCGCGCTCAGGCTGGCGGTAAACGCCTTCCTCAGCGAGATGAGCGGCGTGGAGAAGAATCCAGAAGGAATCTATGTGGTGGGCACGACCAACACGCCCTGGGACATAGACCCTGCGCTGAAAAGGAGCGGCAGGTTCGGCGACAGGATATACCTGACCGTGCCGACGTACAAGGACAGGAAGAAGCTGTTCGAGTTTTACACTAGGAGGACGCCGAAGAACCACCTTAGCTATGGCAGGCTTGCCAGGGCCACGATGGGATACTCGCCTGCGGACATAGAAAGCATATGCGACAAGGCCACGATGAAGCCGCTTCTCCACGAGTACACCAAGCAGCGCGGCAGGAACATGACTATGTCAGACCTTATCTCCATAATAAAGGACAAGGAGACGGCGAGCAGCTCCCTCGACGAATGGTACGGTATGGTGAAGAATGACGTCATCACCAAGACAGAAAAGCAGACGGTCGACGGCAAGAAGCAGGAGATCGTGAAAGAGGGGAAGCTCGACGCGCAGGAGAAGGTCGCGTACAAGGCCATGGTCAACGACATAAAGAAGAACACCAGCCCGCGCAGGATAAGGATCAAGAGATTCATGCGCTGGTGGGCGGTGCACCTGTTCTGATTGAGCGGCAATCCGAAGAGCGCCGTAAACGCCTCCGCGCATCTGATTTTATATCCCTTTGCGCAGAGTTGATATCATGGTAACAGTGAAAGACGTCGTGGACGCGCTCGCACAGTGCAAGGATCCCGAGCTCGGCGCGGACATAGTCAGCATAGGGCTGATACAAGGCATAAGCATAAGCAGCGAAGGCGACGTGAAAGTCAAGCTCACGATGACATCTCCGATGTGCCCCGTCACTAGCATAATAATGGCGGACGCGCAGCTGCGTCTGCAGTCTATCCAGGGCGTCAAGAAGGTGGATATCGACCTCAGCTGGGATCCGCTGTGGGATCCGGAGATGATGAGCGACGAGATAAAGTACCGAAACTGAAGCGCAGGCCGCGCTTCAGTCAGATGTCATGCGCATCATATCCCGTATTGCGCGCCTTCGTCTGATCTCTTGTATTCGACAAGTTCCGCGTCGCTGAACCATATCGATATCTCGCGCTTCGCCACGGCGGAATCCTCTGACATGTGAAGTATGTTCCTGACAGCGCGCTTCCCTTCATCGGCCATCTGGTACGAGTCGCTGGAATATGCGCCTCTGATGGTGGACGGATCGGCTTTCTGCGGTGACGTGGAGCCGCCGATCTTTCTGACTATCGATATCGCCTCGTTGCCTTCGACGACGATCGCGGCTACCGGCCCGCTGGTTATGTAGTCGAGGAGATAGTTTCTAACCCTGTTCCCTATTTCAAGCTCGCTCTCCTTGACGTCCATGCCCTTCTCGATGTACGACTTCTTCGATTTCGTGCCCACGTCCAGCAGCCATTTCTCGTCGGCCACATAGTGCTCTGAAGCCATATCCTTGCTCGGCCTGACTATCTTCATGCCGACAATCTTCAGTCCCGCGTCCTCGAAGCGCTGTATGACCTTCCCTATAAGCGCCCTGTACACCCCGTCCGGCTTCACCAAAACCAATGTTCTTTCAATCATGCGACCACTTTTTGCTTTCCTCTGCTTATTTCACTGCCACTAATTCTGCACTCAAAGTATTAAACCCATATACACATAAAAGCTTTTAACCTCAATAGAATATAGAGCGGCGGCTACTTTTGGTGTTCGTATGATAAGGCAGCCAATAATAGTTGTGATGGGTCACGTGGACCATGGCAAGACCACCTTACTCGACAGGATAAGGAACACAACCGTCGCAGCCAGGGAGGCCGGCGGCATAACGCAACACATCGGCGCAAGCGAGGTGCCGATAGACGTGATAAACAAGATATGCACGGACCTCAAGGGTACGTTCGGCGTCAACATAACCCTTCCCGGCCTTCTATTCATAGACACGCCGGGCCACGAGGCGTTCACGAACCTGCGAAAGAGGGGAGGGAGCGTCGCCGACATGGCCATACTGGTAGTGGACATAAACCAGGGCTTCGAGCCGCAGACGATCGAGGCGGTGGAAATACTCCAGGAGTACAAGACGCCGTTCGTCATCGCTGCGTCCGGCTGGCAGGTGCGGAAGACTAACAGCATAGCGGAGTCGATGAAGCACCAGAGGAAGGACGTGCTCGAAAGGCTCGAGAACAGCCTGTACGGCATAATCGGCAAGATAGGGGAGCTGGGATTCACGAGCAACGTCTTCGACCAGGTAAAGAGCTTCCAGAAAGAGATTGCAATAGTGCCGATAAGCGCGAAGACAGGGGAGGGAATAGCCGAGCTGCTAATGGTGGTCACGGGCCTGGCGCAAAGATATCTTGAGATGAGACTGAAGATAGAGGTCAGCGGACACGGACGCGGATCCATCCTAGAAAGGAAGGAGGTAAGGGGCCTCGGGACTACGATAGATGTTATACTCTATGATGGCTCGCTGCATGTAAACGACACCATAGCCTTTGCGACGGTCGACGGCGTGACTAAGACGAAGATAAAGGCGTTGCTAAAGCCGAAGCCGCTCACGGAGATAAGAGAGTCGTCCAGCAAGTTCTTCAACGTCGATTCGGTGAGCGCCGCTTCGGGAGTGAAGATAAGCGCGAACGATCTGGACGGCGCGCTGCCGGGCTCGCCTGTCGTGCAGGTCGTAGGCGAGGAGTACATCAGCCAGATAAATGCAGAGCTCGGTGGTGTCTTCAAGACCGACAAAATCGGCGCGGTGCTGAAGGCGGACTCCATAGGCAGCTTGGAGGCGATATCCAGGCTCCTAGAGAACGAGGGCCTCAAGATAAGCAAGAAGGGTATAGGGAACGTGACTAAGAGGGACGTGATGGACGCGTTCGCGATGAAGGCGCTGGACCAGTTCGGCTCGGTAATCATCAGCTTCAACGTAAAGATTGAGCCGGATGCGCAGGAGGAGGCCTCGTCATCCGGAGTGGCCGTGATAGAGGGCAGCATAATATACAAGCTCATAGACGACTACAAGGAATACATGGCCAAGAAGAAGAGCGACGCCGCGAAGAGCGTGGAGGACATGGTCGTGTTCCCAGGTGCGGTGTATCTCATACCGAACTCGTGCTTCAGGGTATCCGGGCCCGCAATATTCGGCGTGAAGGTCGAAGAGGGCAGGATAAGGCCCGGCTACGTCCTGATAAGCGATAGCGGATCAGTCATCGGCAGGATAAAGGGAATACAGACCGAGAAGAGCGCGCTGAGCGAGGCGAAGAAGGGCGATTCTGTCGCGATATCCGTCGAAGGGCCGACGTACGGCAGGCAGATAAAGGAGGCGCAGACGCTGTACACGAGGCCTACAGACAGCGACGAGAGCGCGCTGCTGTACGAACACAAGGACCTGATAAGCGACGCCGAGATGGATCTACTCAAAAAGATAATAGATATAAAGAGGAAGGCGAAGTCCAGATAAGCCTGCTAATTTTCCTCAACAGTGATTATTCATATATGAATAATACTGTCAAAAACCAATTTATACAGTCAATGTCCTGTTCCTCATGATGATATGGGAATTAGGATAAACAGGCTTGATGCGGTTCCTGTAAGCGAGCAGGAGGTGGAATTCGTTGAGAGAAAGGGCCAGGGTCACCCAGACACGCTCATAGACGGGATAGTGGAAAGCGTGAGCAACTCGCTCTACAAGGAGTATGTGGAGGCAGTCGGAAGACCGCAGCACTACAACGTCGACAAGGGGCTTATAGTCGGAGGCTCGTCTTCCGTGGGCTTCGGCAATGGCAAGATAACCAAGCCGATTGAGGTGATAGTTGCGGGAAGGGCGTCGGCAGGCGACAACGGCAAAACGATCGACGTGGATTCGGTCGTCAGGGATACCGCAAGGAAGTACCTTGAGGAGAAGACGAGGTTCCTTGACTTGGACTCCGAGGTCGTGATAACTCCGAAGGTGTCATTGGGCTCCAACGACCTCGTAGGGCTGTTCGACAGGAGCGACGGCGTCC
>DAHXNT010000026.1 GCA_027365215.1 Microcaldota archaeon | reverse complement strand
ACTGTTTGCTGACACTTTCTACAGTGCTGATTTGGTTATGGTAGAGCTAATACTTGCAGACAAAGACGAGATGAACGCGTGTATAGGATCTATCTCCAAGAAGGCCGAGAAGAGCAGCCCTGTCGGTGATAGCTCAGATAACTGTGTTGCTACATTCTGAGGAAGCCCGGCAGCAATTCCCTCCTTGTAGAATGCTCATGGAAGCACGGTTGAGAATATTGCTATTGCTATAGTGAACTAGGGCTGGGCGAGCCCGAAGTAATGCCTCTGGAGGTATTGGCCTCTGCATTCAAATAATCACTGAATGCAAGCAGTGTCGTTGAAGGAGGAACTATATTTGTGGTTTTCGAAACCACATTGGAAGCCCACGAATTCATTCGTTGGAGGATGTCACTTTTCTCAGCCTGTTCAATATGGAGTGTGCGGCAGCCCTGTTGCGCGAAATGATATTGTTCTCCTCTGCGGGATCCTTACCCACGTCGTATAGCTCATCCTTTCTTCCATCGGAGAAATGCATCAGCTTCATGCCGCCATAGTAAGCGGCCGTTGCACTCACATTATTCGCCATCTTTGCCTCGTATATGGCGTTCGCGTTGTTGGACCTATTCTTCAGCATGGTAAGCAGCGCCTCGTCCCATCCCTCGCTTATTCCTGTGTGCTCCGATACGACGATGTCACCGCTCTGGACGGTTCCAACGCTCTTTCCGGCAGCAGCCGATTCCGATATGGCGCTTCCGATGTCCTTTAGGCTAACGCGCGCGGAAATCTTCCTCTTGTTGCTGACCTGCCTGCCGTTCCTGTACTCAGCGACGACCAGCGGCACCATTATCTCCTCATTGTACGGGAAGAGGGAATGATAGAGGAGGTTATGCTCGCCGAAGAATTGGCCATGGTCGGAAGTGAGTATCACCGAAGAGTCGTCAAGCATGCCTGCCTTCTTCAGCAGTTCCATCATCCTCCCGACGCCCTTGTCCAGATACTTCAGCCTGGACATGTAGCCGCCATGGAACTTCTTCAGGACATTGTTGCTCATCCTGTATATGCCGCTCATGTACAGCCACTTGTCCTGTACTATGCTGTCGTCAGCCACCGGGTAGTTCTCATGCGGCTCTATGAGGTTTATGAATATGAAATGGTCGCGGTAGTCATATTCGTGATTGAGATAGTCTTTCAGTATTTTTACAGTATCGTTAACTCCGCGGTCGAGCATGTTCGTGCCGTCTGCCTTTGCCACTCCCCTGTCAAGGCTTATTCTCAGCGAGAGGTAAAGGTCGTCAAACACCTTTCGCGGCATCAGGCGCGTCATGGTGTTAGCGGTCCTGTAGAGCTTCATCTTTCCGTTCGGGCCGGAATTGATTATGAACGACAGCTTATCCACTAGCGACTTGTTGTACTTGATGTTGGATTGCATCCACACGTCGAATACCTTGTCGAACCCGTTTCCGAGGTTCGTGAAGCTCGTCACGAAAGGGTTGTTCGACATAAGCACGGTCTTATACCCGAGCCCGCCGAGCCTTCCAGCAAGCGTCTTCTCCCCATCACCAATGAACTTCGTCTTCACCATCCACGGGTCTATCTTGTACGTGCCGTTGCTGAAGAAATCCATGGACACTCCAGGTATCTGCGATACCATCTTGCCGGTGAACATCGACGCGTGCGACGGGGCAGTCCACGAGCCCGGGGCCACGGCGTTCTCATAGACGACGGATTTCGAGGCCATGCTACGTATGTTTGCGAGCGAAGAGTTGTCGTACACATCGCATGCCCTCGCTGTGTCAAGCAGGAAGACGATTATGTTTCTCATCGCATAGACCACTACAGCTAAAATATCTGTCTAATTAAATTTATTAGCAGTGGTTGTATTATATGGCTTTCATGTGCAGGCGTTCCACGGGCGGTGATTGAATAGACATCTGTGTTCTAAACCCTTACTTCAGCCCGTACCGCGGAGGAACCGAGAAGGTGCTGCACGAGATCTACAGGCGCATGGCAAGAAGGCACAACATAACTGTGCTGACGAGCAACGTTACTTCATTCGGCCAGCGCACCGGCCAGCAGGCACCGCACACGGAATACATGGACGGCATAAAGGTGGTGAGGATAAAGACAAGGCAGGTAAGGATACCTTTCTCGCCGCTGCCACTCCAGCTGTTTCCGGCAATGCAGAGCCACATACAGTCGGTAAACGCCGAACTGTACCACATAAACAACAGATACCAGTACTTCCCCGGCACGATAGACACCATAAAGAGGAACGGGGCGAAGCTCGCAATCACCATACACAACTCGCTGCCAATCGGGATAAGCGCTGCTGATGACGGCTTCGGCCTGCTCTACGACATTGTGGCAGGCAGAAGATTCATACACGCCGCAGATGCGATAACCGCGGTGTCGAAGGATGCCATGGAATCGACCGTGCCTAGCGAAGACCGGCGCAGGGCAAGAGTGATATACAACGGCGTAGACTGGCGCGTGTTCAGGAAGATGAGCGGCAGGGACGTACATGTAAGGTCATTAAAGGAGAAGCTCGGCAGGGGCAGCACGCTCATACTCTCCACTGGAAGGTTGACGAGGCAGAAAGGGCAGGTATATCTGATGGAAGCGGTAGCGGGGCTGATACGCAAGGGCAGGGACGTCAGGCTTCTGATAATAGGCAGAGGGCCAATGTACAGCCAGTTATACAGGTATGCAAGCAGGCTCGGCATGGCCGACAGGTTCGAGATAACCAGCGGCATACCGGAAAATGAGCTGCCATACTACTACAACGCCGCGGACATGTTTGCCCTTACGTCGTTGTACGAGCCGGCTGGCATGGCGCTGCTAGAGGCTATGGCATGCGGCGTGCCATCCGTAGTGTCGCGCATAGGAGGCATGCCCGAGATGGCGATGGACTCCGCGATGTACGCGAAGCCGCGCGACCCGCAGTCGATAAGTGGGGCTATGGAAGCGTACCTATCGGACAAGAAGATGGCAGGGAAGAAAGCCGCACGCGGCATTTCGCTGGTCGCGAAGAGAAATGACTGGGACAGCATATCTAAGGAGTACGAGGATTACTTCTTAAGCGTTTCAAGCAGATAATCTAAGGGTTGTCTTGATGGTTTTGGCCGAAAAGGTGATGGGCAAGAGGAATAAGTCACTCTGGTACAGCATAACGCATCAGGAGGAGCTGGACAAGAAGGGCTATCTCAAGCTTATCAACAGCGTCTCGATCTTCGTGATCGCCGGGCTGATAGTCAGCGCCCTGGTGTTCGTCGCGATAGCTTTTGCAGGCGGCTTCTCCAATGTGGTTAGCGTCATACTCTCGTCCAACCTATACATATACGCTGTGGCCATCATGGCGGTATTCACCGGCTACATGCTAAGGTATGTCAAGTGGGCGTACTACATCAAAAGGCTCGGGCTCAAGGTATCATCATGGAAGAACCTGGCGGTCTACCTTTCGCTCTACTCTATGGACATAACTCCCGGCAAGTTCGGCAGAGTGCTGGCTGCATACACCCTTAACAGGATAACAAACATAAAGTTCATGAACATAGTCCCGATAGTCACGATGGACATATTCTCAGACTTCATAGGCACCGGGCTCGTGGCGCTCGGAGCATCGCTCTACTTCCACGAGTACGTTATATACGTAGTCGCGATAGACATCGTGCTTCTGCTGCCATTCGCCTTCATCCTGAACAAATGGCTTTTCAACAAGTTCAAGAAGCTGCTCGGGAAATACAACTTCATAGAGAAGTTCACCATATACGGCGAGGAGTACTACGCCTCGCAGTCGGTGCTCAACTCGCCCAAGGTGTACGGCGTCTCCATACTGGTCACTGTACCTGCCGCGATGCTGAACGCCATCGCGCTCTACTTCACGATCATGGCCCTGGGCTTCCATATAAGCGCCTCGGCGAGCCTCCTCACGTTCTCATCGACGCAGATCTTCGGCATGGTATCGGCGGTGCCCGGCAACATAGGCGTCACCGACGGCGCGCTCACAGCCATACTGTCGAGCAGCCTCAAGCTGCCCGCAGCAATAAGCTCTGCGGCTACCATAATGGTAAGACTCGCCACCCTGTGGTTCGGGGTAGCCATGGGCTCCGCGTTCCTGCTTTATACCTTGAGGTTCTGGAACGTGTACCACAGGAAGTCGCGCGCTATAAGCGCGGCTAAGTCAGATGTGATAAAAAAGAAAAGAAGAAAGAGCGCAACGAAGGCCAAAAACGCCTGATCGGCGGTTATTCCTCCTCTGAGCCGTAGTCGCTTCCGCTCTCTTCGTCAGAAGCATCTTCTGCCGAATCTGACTTCTCGTCCGAAGATCCTGAGGACTTCTCGACGACCGTTATCTTGCCGAACCTTCCGGTAGAGAGCTGCGGAGAGCCTCTGAACTCGTTGACATAGCCGTTCGTGATCTCGACGACATCGCCCACTGACACCGTGTCTATGTCCTTCTCCCAAAGGGACATCGGTATCGTGCCCGTCTCGTCCTTCAGCACTACGTTTGCTACGCTTATCCTCTTCCCATACTTCGTGACTACCTCTCGCGGATCATCCTTCTGGGACACTGTAGCTCTCAGCGTGACGTTGCTGGCACCGACCTTTAGCTCGTTTATTTTCATTTACATACACCTGTTGTACAAAAACAGTTTATCAGGTTATATATGTTCAGAAAGCTATTTTAAGGTTGGTGACATCCTCCCACTAGTAAACGGTGTGGGCTTCCCGTTTGAAACACGATATGATGCAAATGAATATTGAACAAAAAGGTATATATACTGTATCCAAACAATAGTTTTACTATAGGGTGGGACACACCCAAATTTACGTCTTCGGAGAAGACGACCTCTACATCACAAGTAATTGGAAATGCAAGTCGCTTCTATGAACTAGAAACATACCGTTTGAAACACGATATGATGCCACAAATGCGCCTTTTGACGCATTCCCCAACGAGGTTCTACGAACCAATGAAGGAGGGGTTTCTACTTCTTCGGTTCGCTCTCATCCCACTCATGAATGATGTGGGATTTCCCGCTCACAATGTTAAGCTTAGAGGCATATGCAGGTTTCCTTATGATAATAGATTACAGAATGCTTAGCAGAAAGCCCCTATCCTTGAGATAGGGGATGAATGCGAATTTGATGGATAGTAAGCTATATAAGTATTGAGGTGTAATGGATATGTATGGAATATCGACATCAGGGCAATCAGGTTTCAATGGTGAACTACCACATTGTCTTCTGCCCAAAATACAGAAGGCACATTCTTGAAGATGAAATAAAGGAAAAATTGGAAGAGATTTTTGAGGATGTAGCAATGGAAAATGGATGGGAAATAATATCAAAGGAAATCATGCCGGACCATGTGCATCTTTTTGTTTCGGCCGATACCCAGACAAAACCACACATCGTTGTCAAAAGATTCAAAGGCAGAAGTTCTAGGATATTGCGACATGACTTTCCAGAACTTCTCAAAATGCCGACACTTTGGACACACTCATATTTTCTTTCTACTGCCGGAAATGTATCAGCAGCAGTGATCAAAAGATATATTGAACAACAATGGGATAAAGTATGAAACTAACACAAGTCATAACGATAAACCCAAACAGAAAGACAGAAGAGGTACTAACGAATTTGTCAAAGATAACCAACGGCCTATACAATACATGTCTCTATGAAAATTCCAAAAAGTACAAGTATGAGAAGAAGTTCCTCTTCTACGAAGAGATGTGCGCAAAATTGAGGGGCAACAGCCTTTATGCGCTTCTTGCATCGCAGACTGCGCAGGCAGTCCTGCAGAAAGTAGATAGTGCAATAAAGTCCTTCATCTCCCTGAAAAAGAGAGGCGATGCGGTCGGATTTCCCAACTACCATAGGAAAAACACGGAATGGATAGTCCCATATAAATCACAGCAGATAAAACTCAAAGGGAATAAGATGACCCTGCCCATGTCCCTCGAATACAGAAAAGAGACTGGAATCTCTTACATCAGTTTCAGAATCCCAAAGGCACGTTATGAAGGCGAACTCAAGTACGCCGAGATTTTCAAGTCAGATGGCAAATGGAAAGCTACACTGGTATTTGAAGTCAAAGAGGCGCTTGAAAAAGCCGCGCAAAGCAACCTCTACATAGACCTTGGCGTGAAAAATCTTGCGGCAGTCTTCGACGGAAAAGAGACAGAAATATACAAAGGAGGCATCGCGCTTGCTGAGAATCAATACAAGAACAAAATAATTGCCGAAGTTCAGCGCACACTTTCGTCGCAGAAAAGGAGGACGAGCAAGGAGAAGAGGCGGATTGCGAGATCCGCAAGGCTGAGGATAAAACATCAAATTCATTCAATGACGTCATCGATAGTCAAAAGGGCAACGGACGAAGGAAAGGGAATTGTCGTAGGAAATTTAAACAGGATAAGGGAATCTATGCACTTCAGCAAAAGATCCAACCAGAATGTCCACCAGTGGTTGTTTGGGGAGATAGAAAATCAGCTCGAATATAAATCAAAACTTAATGGTGTTATGTTCAGGAAAGTGGACGAGAGAGATACGTCGAAAACGTGCTCTCTCTGCGGAAAAGAGGAATATGGAAGGATACATAGAGGCTTATACAGATGTAAACTGTACAATGCAATCTTCAATGCGGATGCAAACGGCGCATTGAACATAATGAAGAAGTATCTCCGAATCCCATTGTCGGAAGGCAGCGGGATAGGAGTAGTGGCTGCCTTGGCGCAGCCTGCGGTACTTCTATGGAACGAGCATGAATGGCGCAATGAGCGCACTTCCGCGCAGAGCGCAACTAACGCGATGAAACCATGAAGGAAACGAACCTTAAAATCCGAAATGCAGTAGGAATCTCCCATCTTCAGACAGGAGAGGATGTCAAAACAGGTGCAGCTATGCCGGCCGAACAGGATAATGTACAGGAAAAAGGGAAAGGCACAGCCGACCAGGCCCGCATCTCCTTCGACAGGTTCATGAGCCAGAAGGATACAATAAAGCATAAGCTCTCAGGAGTAAGGCACAAGATAGGCGTGTACAGCGCCAAGGGAGGGGTAGGCAAGACGACCGTATCGGTGAACCTGGCATATACCCTGAGCGCTATGGGCTACAAGGTAGGAATACTCGATGCGGACATAGACTGCCCGAACCTCAGCTTCTTCATAGGGATTGACGAGCGCATAGACACCTCGAAGTTCCCTCTAGTGCCCCTGATGAAGGACGGCATAAAGGTCGCATCCACATCAATGGTGGTAGATGACATGAAGAAGCCAATAATATGGCGCGGTGCTATAATAACCAAGATGCTAATAGACTTCTTCCAGAACACGGACTGGGGCGAACTAGATTACCTGATTGTCGACCTGCCTCCCGGGACGTCAGATGCCCCTCTGACGATAATGCAGCTGCTTGACCTCGACGGCTTCATTCTTGTCACTACGCCGCAGAGGATCGCATCGGTGAATGCGTTCAGGTCGGGTTCCATGGCAAAGCGCCTGAACGTCTATCTTCTAGGGGTGATAGAGAACAGGTCTTCAGGAAGCGAGAGCGAGCACACGAGAGAGCTCGTGCGCAACCTGGGCACAAGGCTCCTCGGCCACATAAGGGAGTCGAGCGCCTTCGACAGGCTCAGCGATTCCGGCGTGGTCCCGGTCACAACGGACAGCTCTGTAGAGCACGAGTACCTGGCAATCGCAGACGAGATAACCAAGGACGAGCCGAAACCTGCCTAGGCAGGGCGTTGCTCTTAAAGTCTGCTCTTAAAGTCACTTTAGGAGCAGATAAAAGACTTTGGTAGCAAGTTATAGTATGCCACAGTCTGATGGAACTGTTTTTCCAAGTGAGCAACAACATTTTAACTTGAACGGGATAGAAGAGAGGAAAGTTAAGGCAGATATCCTACTTGATATAGGTCTTCTTGACTTAAACAGACATATTCTACCACATGTAGTAGAAGTCGTTGCCTTTAGGACTGCAAACAAAAATTATTACG
>DAHXNT010000025.1 GCA_027365215.1 Microcaldota archaeon | reverse complement strand
ACAATGTAGGGCTGCTCCTCGTGGCTCTCGTTCGCCTTGCCGGCGAGCTCCACGCCCTTGATCCTCTTCCTTATCGCCTCCATTCCCGCCTCGCGGCATATGTTCTCAATCTCAGCGCCGGTGTACCCTTCAGTCTCCTCTGCCAACTTTGATAGGCTGACGTTCTTCTCGAGAGGCATGCGCTTCGTATGGACCTTGAATATCGCTTCCCTCGTTTCCTTGTCCGGCACGCCTATCTCTATTATCTTGTCGAACCTGCCAGGCCTCATGAGCGCGGGATCTATCATATCCGGCCTGTTCGTCGCGGCTATCACGACGACGTTCTTCACCTCCTGCAGGCCGTCCATCTCCGTGAGTAGGGTATCTACGACTCTCTCGGTCACCATCGAGTCCGACGAATCCGTATCCCTGGCGGTCGCTATCGAGTCTATCTCGTCTACGAATATTATGCACGGAGCAGCCTGGCGCGCCTTCCTGAAGACCTCCCTGACCGCCCTTTCGCTTTCTCCCACGAACTTGCTGAGCAGCTCCGGCCCCTTTATGGATATGAAGTTGGACTCCCTCTCGGTGGCGACAGCCCTTGCGAGAAGGGTCTTTCCGGTGCCCGGCGCGCCTACGAGCATGACCCCCTTGACCGGCCTTATGCCCATCTTCTCGAATATCTCTGGATTCTTGAGCGGCAGCTCAACCGCTTCCTTCAGCTCCGCCTTCACATCCTCGAGACCGCCTACGTCATCCCAGTGCACGTTCGGCCTCTCTATGAAGACCTCGCGTAGCGCGCTCGGCTGTATCGACGCCAGGGCGTTGTTGAAGTCGCCCATCTGGACGGTCAGCTTCACGAGTATCTCGTTCGGCACCGACTTCTTGCCGAGTATCTCAGGTATAAGTCTCCTGAGCTCAACCATGGCGGCCTCCCTCGCCAGCGCCGCAATGTCCGCGCCCGTGTAGCCGTGCGTCTTGTCCGCCAGCTCGTCAAGGTTAACATCCTTGCTGAGCGGCATGTTCCTCGTGTGTATCTGAAGTATCTCCTTCCTCGCGTTCCTGTCTGGCACGCCTATCTCTATCTCGCGGTCGAACCTGCCCGGCCTCCTAAGCGCTGGGTCTATCGCGTTCGGCCTGTTCGTCGCGCCCACGACGATTACCTGCCCCCTGGAGCTCATGCCGTCCATCAGCGCAAGAAGCTGCGATACCATCCTCCTCTCGACCTCGTTAGTAGCTTCTTCCCTCTTAGGCGCTATCGCGTCTATCTCATCCATGAATACTATAGTTGGCGCCTTCTCCTTCGCCTCGTTGAACATCTCCCTGAGCTTCTCCTCGCTCTCCCCTACGAACTTGCTTACCAGTTCCGGACCCGATATGTAAATGAAGTGCGCATCGCTCTCGTTGGCGACCGCCTTAGCGAGAAGGGTCTTTCCGGTGCCTGGAGAACCGTAGAGCAGCACGCCCTTCGGCGGCTCTATGCCGAGGCGCTCGAACAGCTCCGGATACCTTATAGGAAGCTCGACCATCTCCCTTATCTTCTCGATCTCCTGCTTGAGCCCGCCTATATCCTCATAGTGCACGTCGCTTATCTTGACCATCGATTCCGAGACTGGTTCGTTCTTCACGATGACCTCGGTGTCGCGGGTCACGCGGGCCACGCCATGAGGCGTCACCTGTACGACTATGAAACTGAACGCGTATCCGAACATGCTTATTGGGACTATGTCGCCCTTCATGAGCGGCTTCTCCTCCAGCTTGTTCTTCGCGTATTCGGAGAAATCAGGGCTGAGTGGCGGCTTCTGGTTAGGCGGCGGCGCGAGAACGACCCTCGTTGCCTCCTTGACATCGGCCTTGGTGACGAACACCTTGTCGCCTATACCGACGCCGGCGTTCTGCCTTATGTAGCCGTCCATCCTTATGAAGTCTAGCCCCTCGTCCGACTGGTGCGCAGGCCACACTATCGCTGCAGTCGACTTCTTCTTCCCCTTTATCTCTATGATGTCGCCGGATATGACGTTAAGGAGCTTCCTGGCCTTGGAGTCTATCCTAGCCAGGCCCCGTCCGTCATCAGTCACCAGCGCGCTAGCGACAGTAAGATCTATTCCATCTACCAAGGCGTTTCACCGTTTTTGAGCGTAATTGAGCGTAAAATTGCCGAATCTGCAGGATATGGGCTGCATATTATTTGTATATCGCAAGTTATTTAATGTATAGGTAGCGTGAGGGTGTAGCGCGGGCCACCGTTAGCAAACCATGGCTATCGTGCGTTTTTTTGCTAAAAAGCATCCGCGCAGCGGTCCGCAAAGCGGGCCGCGCGGGATTCAAATTGATAAACAAAAGATGTTGTGGCACCAACGGGTACAGCTCCAAATCACAACACGGATGAAATCGAACTCGAACTATGGCTCATAGGCTAGTAGTCTTCGCCTTCTTCGCCATCTTCTTCGTCATCGTCCGTATCGTCGTCGTCGTCCTCGTCGTCGTCCATCTTCTTCAGAAGGTCTTGCATTTCTATTCCGAACAATTTCTCACCTTATGCCGCGCCGAGCGCAGCTAATGAGTAATTAGCACAACCATTTATAAAGTTTGCGCAATGGTGTGCGGTTGTAGGGATGTAAAGGAACGAGTATGCCTGATTTAAAAAGCTTCCAGCAAAATATGCGAGGCAACGGAATTGCGGTACCCGGATGTCCCTGTGACGGGGCGGAGGCGTGCGCAAGCTATAAATATTTAACACCATATATAGATTGCGTAAGTCTTCCGATGCTATCGGGTTTTGGCTCAGTCGATAGATTTTTATTTGTGTTCAGATAATGGGGAAGCGCGTCGTACGTTGTATCCGTATCCGCTACCCCAGACAATCCTGAAGGCAACGAGGACACTTGCAATCAACATCATGCGTAAACAATAAGGTGAAATAAATGGCAACAGACAAACCACACTTGAACCTAATATTCATAGGGCACGTGGACCACGGGAAGTCGACGACAGTCGGAAGGCTGCTGTACGAGTCGGGAGTTATAACCGACAGGGATATAGCTAAGTACAAGGAATTCACACAGCAGTACAACAGGCCTTCCTTCGAGTTCGCGTTCGTTATGGACGCCATGAAGGAGGAGCGTGAGAGGGGAATAACCATAGACATAGCCCACAGGGACTTCCAGACGCCGAAGTACTACTTCACGATCATAGACGCCCCGGGACACAAGGACTTCGTAAAGAACATGATCACAGGAGCTAGCCAGGCCGATGCGGCAGTGCTGGTTCTCAGCGCCGCTGACGGCGTACAGGCCCAGACCAGGGAGCATGTCATACTCGCGAACGTTCTCGGCATAAGGCAGATAATAGTCGGAGTAAACAAGATGGACAAGGTCAACTACGACCAGAAGAAGTTCGAGGAGGCGAAGGCGGGCGCGATAGCGCTGTTCACGCCGCTCGGGATAAAGGCTGATGGCGTGACGTTCATACCGTATTCGGCCCAGATGGGAGACAACGTCAAGACCAAGAGCGACAAGCTCCCATGGTACACGGGACCGACGCTGCTCGAGTCTCTCGACAACCTCAAGGTGCCGGAGAAGCCGCTCGACAAGCCGCTCAGGCTCCCCATACAGGACGTATACTCGATCTCAGGATTCGGAACAGTTCCAGTAGGAAGGGTCGAGACAGGCGTATTGAAGGCGGGAGACCAGGTAATAATAATGCCTTCGGGCATAAAGACCGAGGTCAAGAGCATCGAGATGCACCACCAGGCGCTACAGAAGGCAGAGCCGGGCGACAACGTTGGTTTCAACATAAAGAACGTCGCAAGGACGGACATAAAGAGGGGAGACGTGATAGGCCCCGTGAGCAACCCGCCGACAGTCGCAACAGAGTTCACGGCGCAGGTCGTGATACTGCACCACCAGAACGTCATAGCCAAGGGCTACACTCCGGTGTTCCACATACACACTAGCCAGATAGCCTGCACGTTCGTGGACATACTTGAGAGGAAGGATCCGAGGACTGGCCAGACGCTGGAGAAGAACCCTGCTACGCTCAAGACGGGAGACATGGCGATAGTCAGGATAAAGCCGACCAAGCCTGTGGTTATAGAAAAGTTCAGTGATATACCGCAGCTCGGCAGGTTCGCCATAAGAGACATGGGCGAGACTATCGGCGCCGGCATAGTCATGGACGTGGTTCCAAGGGCGTAATCACAATCTCAAGGGTATCCGCATGGCCAAAGCAACGATTAAGCTGATAAGCACCTCGCACGCAGACATAGACACGATCGCGAACCAGATAAAGTCCATCGCGAAGATGGCCGAGATAACGTGCAAGGGGCCGATACCTCTTCCGAGGAAGAGGATCGTCCAGGCCGTGAGAAGGGCGCCCAGCGGAACCGGGAGCCACACCTATGAGAAGTGGGAGATGCGCATACACAAGCGCCTACTCCAGATAGATGGCAACGAGCAGGCATTCAGGCAGATAATGAGGATCCCGGTACCGGACAGCGTCAAGATCGAGATATCGCTCCCGGAATGACGGCTTTCTGATTTTCTGCGTTCTTCCGTTTCCTTTTTTATTCCTTTTACCTTTTTACTTATTGCCCTTCACTCGTGATAGGCCTGCGTTATGCTGGTACTGTAGGTGCGGGGCTTTGATAGGCTGTCGTGGCTCCTTCTGAGCCTTGCGTTGAGCCTGCGCGCCTTCTTGTGGTAGCAGTTCTGGCAGAGCACTGCCATGTCTTTCTGCGGGCCGTTTTCCTTGACGTACGACAGCTTCCACTTGTTCCCCTTGCGGCGCTTAGATGCATTCAGCCCCCTCGCCTTGCACCACTTATAGACGTTCGGGTACTGGTAAACGTTCAGCACTCTTATGTCACTTATGCCGCACTCGTCGCAGCGGTTCTTCCCATTTGTCTGTATGCTGATAAGCTCCAGCTTGTCCCTGCTTATCTTGTTATCCGAGTAGAAGTTGACTGCATCAATGTAATTGCAGTTGTAGCAAAGGACGTTCAGCTCCAGCTTCACCGGGTCCCCGTTGCTGTTGAGGTAATAGCTAGGGAAGTCGTTGTCCATCAGCCATGAGTATATCTTCTCCTTCTTCTCGTTCTTCTCATTTTTGTCATTCTGCATCTGGTGCCTGTGCATTCCGCCGTCGTGGTTGATATGGTTGAGGGTCAGGAGGTCGAGATTGTCTATGCCGCACGAGGCACATGATGGCCTGTCGCTGTTCGACACGCGCTTCATCACCTCGTACTTTATGTTTGGGGCATGCGCCTTCTCATCGGTCCGTATCAGCAGCAGCGCACTGCTCTTGACCTCTGCTGCTGAAGTGACCGCAGGCACCGCATCGGATGAGGTGTACATCCGCTCTGCCTGGCTCGTTGCTATTGCACTGTTCATAGTGCTCCTCGCGCTCTTCGTGTTCGAGATCTCCACCATATTATTCACCTACTACTGGTCGCATGTTTCCGGGCGCACACGATTGAGGTAGCGCTGACGCTCTGCGATATTGTTGAAGAGAAGACGCACGTGAGAGGGCGTTGGTGATATGGACGTCAGCCAATGTGTCGCCCATGCTCCAAACGGAGTCATCCACCGATACACCCATCCATCCCACAACCTAATTGAGACTTCAGGTTTTTAAGTGTTCCGTGTCGTCGTGCGCGCCTTGAAAAAATTTGCGGGATTTAGGAAAGATTTAAATACTTTTTCATAAAATAAGGTAGCACCCAAATGAAATAGGTCTTTTTCTGAGACCCTATTCTCATCCACCCAGGGCGTGTGCATTGCACACGCCTAATCTAAAACCTCCTCCTGCGTGAGCCATATCCGCGCTCCTTCTGCATATGCATTTTAGAACTATGCCGCCGTGTCGGTTATCTCTTCCAGGCGAAAACCAGGTATGCGGTGTGCCAAATTCCCTTCGTGGCGGGTCTTGTGCCTTCTTCCCGGACCAACATGCTCCTCGATATCAGCTCCATCGCCATTACGTCGGAGAACTTGTACCTGTTGAGCTTGCCGACGAAGGCCTTCACCTGCTCGATGTGCGGCAGGTAGCCGCATATGCAGCCGCCATCCTTTAGCGCCTTGTGCGCGAGCCTGACCACCTTGTCGGAATCAGGCATGTCGAGCGTCACCAGATCCACATCTTTTTCCTTTATGCCTCTCGACACGTCCGCATTTCTTATTTCCAGGTTGTCCACGCCTGCAACCCTCTTGTTGTATTCGGCAATCTTCACGAATTCCTTCTTCGCCTCGTAGCTTACTACGCTCTTCGATACTTTCGCGAGCGAGACCGCGAGCCATCCGCTGCCGGTGCCTGCATCCACACACACGCTCCCCTTGCCGATTCCCGAAAATGCGATGATAGCGCCTATGTCCTTCGGCAGCATCACCTGCGGGCCCCTCTTCAATTGCTTGTAGTGCAACGGTATCGAAAGATACTCATTCTTCCTGTTCCTTCTCGGCATCGATCCCTACCCTATTCGTTTTTCTACTGCCTGTCTTGCCTGCTTTGTCTGCTTTGTCTGCTTTGCCTGCCTTGCCTGCCTTAGCCGACTTAATTGGCTTAACCGATTTCGCCTTTGCTGCAGTCTTCTTCTTTGCCGCCTTTCTAGCGGCAGTCTTCGGTTTGGCCTTTGCGGCATGCGTCGCGCCTTTCGCTTTCAGCTGTGCGCCTGTCTCAACCTTCGGCTCCGCCTTCTTCGACGCCCAGTCCTTCTTCGTGACGCAGTTGGGATCAAGATCCATCTCAAATACGCCCTTGCCCCACCTCATAACCTTTACTATGGGCGTATGGCAGTACTCGCACACCTTGCCCGTAGGTATTATCTTCGCACCTCCGGGCAGCGGGTACGTAGTCGTGCATTTGGGATAGTTGTCGCAGCCTACGAACTGCTTGCCGAACTTCGACCTCTTTATCACGAGATCGCCGCCGTCGTTCGGGCACTTGCCGAGCGAGACCGAGCTCTCCTTGAGACCCGTCTTCAGCGACTCTGACACCTTTGCCTTGTTGCTGTCGAACATCTTCAGCGCCTCGAGCAGCATCTTCTTGCCTTCGCTGAGCACCTCCTCCTTGCTCTTAGTGCCCTTCGCTATGCTCTCCATGTCCTCCTCGAGACGCTTCGTCGTGCTTTCGTCGACTATCATGCTGCAGTTGTCCCTCAGCGTCTTGTAGACGCTCATGCCGAAAGAGGTCACGGTTATCTGGCCACCAGTTATGTAGGTTCTCTTGTACAGTGTGTCTATTATCGCGGCTCTCGTAGCCTTGGTCCCGAGGTTTCTCTTCTCGAGTTCCGCGATGAGCGACGCCTTGCCGTACCTCCTGGGCGGTTTCGTCTGGGATTCCGCAATCGCGGGCTCCGAGCCGTACGTCGCATTCTCCTCGATGCCTTCTACGCTCTTGTCCTCGAATTTCATGTAATCGTAGATGTCGAGCCAGCCCCTCTGCGTTATAGTCGAGCCGTTCGCGGTGAAGCCTTCATCGCCTATGCGCGCATGCGCGGATACCTTTGCCACAGACGCGGTCTCGGCAAAGCACGCGAGGAACCTCTTCGTTATCAGGTCGTAGACCCTCTGCTCCTCCGGATTCATTGCCTTGGGCTCAACACCCGTTGGATATATTGCAGGGTGCGCCTCGTCGGTCTTCTTTCCCTGACGCGGAGTGAAGCGCTCGGACTTTATCAGTATGTTGGCGAGTGCGCTGTACTGGCGGTTCTTCGCTATGTCGCCTATTATGCGCCTGAGCCCCAGGGTCGGAGGCAGCTTCTGCGATGAGGTTCTCGGATATGAGATGTATGATTTCTCGTACAGCGACTGTGCGACAGCGAGGGTCCTTGACGGGTCCATGCGCAGCGTGCGGCTTGCCTCCAATTGAAGCGAGGTGAGGTCGAATGGAGGATAAGGCCATAGACTCTGCTCCGACTTCTCGATCTTGAGCACGTTCGCATGCTTTGCATTATCGCTCACGTGCTTGAATACGCCGTCCGCTTCAGCCTTGTCGAACATGTCCCCCCTGTC
>DAHXNT010000024.1 GCA_027365215.1 Microcaldota archaeon | reverse complement strand
GGAAGCAGGAATCCTCACTTCCTTTTGTCGCTGCCCTTGACACCCTTGAGCTTCTTGGCGCCCTCCTCCCTGGCGACCCTCGAGAACATCTTCGCCTTCTTGTACGCGAGCTCCGCACCGCGGCTATTCTCGAAAGCGGTGCCTATCTGCACCGCGTCCGCACCGCTCTGGTAGGCGAGCCTGAGCTCCTTCTCGGATATGACACCGCCGCCGACTATGTACGGCACGTCTATCGCCCTCCTTACCTCCCGTATCATCTCCGGCGGTATCGGCCCATGGTCCTGCAGCCTCGGGTTTGATCCCGTATCGGTAACGATGAACCTGTTGCCGAGGTACTGGCCCGTTAGCGCGAGCGCAGCGGCTATCTTCGGCTTCGACTGCGGCACGACGTTCGCGTCGCCCACCCATCCCGCCGTGCCTCCTGGAGCTATGAGTATGTATCCGACGGGCAGCGGCTCTATCTTTGCAGCCCTTATCAGCGGGGCTCCGAGCATCTGCACCTGCGCATGCCAGTACGGGTTCCTGGAGTTCAGCAATGACTGGAAGTAAATCGCGTCGGCGTACTTCGTTATCGTGGCCACGTTGCCCGGGAATAGCACGAGCGGTATGTCTATCTCCTCTTTTATCTCCCTAGTGACGTCGTCAAGCATCGTGCCCTGCACACCGCTGCTACCTCCAAGCAGCAGCACGTCAGTGCCGCCCTTCGTGACCGCCTTTGCGGTCGCGACGACCTCCTTGTCGCTCCTGTAGTCCACCGGATCTATCAGCGAGAACAGCAGCGCGCCCTTCGCGCCCAGCTGCTCGTTTATGTACTTTTCGGTCTTTCCTATTGAAATCATGTTACCATTCCTGAAAGCATTAAGCGATATCTTACTTTACCCCTTGAACGTTCGCGTCGTGGTTGTTGTTATGGTTGCTGGTATGATTGCTGTTGTGATTGCTGTTGTGGTTCGTGCCCTCCGCAAGGAACTCCCTGACGAGCTCCGGCGAATCCGCCTCTACGTCGCTCTCCGGCCTGTAATGCAATTCCTTCCTCGCCCTCTCTATGCTTACCACGCGGTTGCTGGTCACGAACTCGTACTCGTCGTAGTTTATGCCTGCTATCCTCCTTCCGAGCCTTGCTATTATCGGGCTAACCTTCTTCTTTGGCATTGCCTTGTCCATCAGCTCGGCCGCGCTCTTTATGAGCTTCCTGAGCTCGTGCGGCTTGCCGTCGGTTATGTTGTAGACCCTGTTTCTCGAGACCATGCTGTCCGCCGCGAGCAGCATGGCATTCACCGCATCGCTGCTGCTTACGAACGTTAGCGCGTTGCTGCCGTCGCCTATCATGGCGAACCTGTTTTCCTTAATCATCTTGAACATCTTGAATATGGACGTGTTGTAGCGCGGCGATCCATAGAGGGTCGCAAGCCTCAGTATGGTGTTCGTGATCCTCGGGTTCTCCTCGCAGTATATGTTGATTACCTCCTCGGCCAACTTCTTACTCTGCGAGTACGGGCTCTTCGGCTTCAGCTCCGCCTCCTCGGTGAGCACCTCGCCCTTCCTTCTGTACCCATATACCGTCACGCTGCTCGCGTATATGAAATGCATTTTCGCGTCCTGTGAGGGGTTGGCATCCAGGTACGCCTTGAGCAGGTTCTCCGTGCCGTAGACGTTCACGTCTACGAGCTTCTCGTAGCTGTTCTGGTAGTTGTATATGGCGCCCGCTATGTGAAATATCCTGTTGACGCCTTTGCACGCGCTCTTCAGCTCCTCAAAATCAGTCTCCTTCTTCAGCGTGAGGTCCGCGACGTACAGCCTCACGCCCTTTGGCAGGCTGGACCATTCGTCACTCTCCTGCGGATGCTTCGAGAGCAGAACGCGCACCTCCTCCCCGCGCCCCATCAGCTTTTGGGCCAGAAGCCTGCCGAGGTCGGAGCTGGCTCCTGTGACCAGGTTCACGGGCTTCTGCGAAGCCTCCTCAACTTGAGTAGTCCTCTGGGCTGATGTCTGCATCGTTCATCATCTGTCCGTTTTCCCCGTTCTTGCTCTTGCTGAGCACAGCCGCGGCAATCCTCCTTATCCTGCCCTCAGCAAGCCTGTTTACCGCATACGTAACCCAGTCCTTGCCATACGGTGTGTATATGCTCAGGTTTATCCTGCTCTTTATAAGCTTATTAAGTTTCTTGTTGCTCTCGCCGAACGGCAGCTCGAACATGACACCCTTCTTCAGCTCCTTCGATTTGTTCGCTATCTTCATGACGTTGCTCTCCTCCGTGTCCGATATCATGACGTCGCGGCACGCTCCTGCCGCGCGTCCGAAGTAGTTCACCATGTCGTCTATCCTGCTCTTGCTCGCCGACTTCTTTCCTTCCTTCCCATTCTTCTCCGCGCCTGCTTCCGCTTTCGCCTTGCTCCTGTCGGCATATCGCTTTCCGACGACTATTTTCATGTGGCCGTCCTTCCTCGACAGCTGCTTGAATGCCGATCCGTTGAGTCCATACGGCACCTCGACCCCTATGCCGCTGTAGGTGTCGCGCAGGCGCGTGTACATAGTTATTATGGAGTCATAATTCAGGTCGTTCTCAAGCTCAAGCCATGTCTTTATGCCTGCCTGAGAGCCGAGGCTCACTATATCCTCGAGATTCTTGTTGAACGCCTCCTCGCTCAGCGAGTATCCCAGCTGGCTGGGCCTGAGCGATATGTCGGAGTTGAGGTGCAGCCTCGATATCTGCCTCACCATCTGCAGATACGAGTTGGTGTTGTACTTCGCCTTCTGCAAGTCCATCGATCTGTCGTTGAGCAGCGTTGCCGTCGCGTGCATGCCTCTCTCGTTTATGTTCATTATGTTCTTTATGAGAGACCCGGAGGTGGAGCCGGCTATGCGCTTCCTAACCAGCCTGAAGACAATCCTCCTTATTATACCGTGTTCCTTCACGTATTCGTTCGGCAACAGCATCACTCGTTTGCAGGTGCCATACCGCCAGCGTGCGGCGCTCCCCCAAGCACATTAGACGGTATAGGTTTGATATATAAATTAATAAGCTTTGTTTAACACTTAGCTTTAATTCCGGAACGCCCTTGGCTTTCGGTGCAAGGTATGGCATATGGACAATAAAGAAAGGAAGAATGTTGTGGCCGCATTCGACGCACTCTACGCTGCGGTTCGAAAAGTTTCCGCCGGCACAGCGCAGTCCTACGACGCGGGGTCGCTTGCAGAACTGCGCGATGCGTTCATAAATTCCCTCAATAAACTGTCTCCCGGAACTGAAATGGCATCGGTTCTCGACATGGATAGCTTGTACGACCTCATGGTCCTGCTGTCCGACAGCATGGATGCAATCTCCACAGAAGAAGACGAGGGATGGAACAGATTCATGGATACCATAAGGGATCTCGTAAGCAAGTGAATCGGCGTGCGGCGTGTCTGCGCTCCGACGCCTGTCAATGCCGCAGTCGTACCGCGACTATGTGACCGTCAGCACTCGCTCTTCTCACTCTTCCCTTCGCTGTCGCTATTACTTACTCTCGACCATACTATCCGGGAAGAAATCCAGGTGCAGCTCGCCGCTGCTCACCATCTCGGCCATCCTTCTCCTCACTACCATAACTGATAGGTTGAGGGTCTTGCTTATCATCAGGGCGTCAGTCACCCCGCTCGTAATAAGCTCCTTGATGCCTTCGTCCATTGACTTCCTGGCCTCTTCGCTCATGGCGTCGTATTCCTTTGCGTTTATCTTCTCGTTCCTGCGTTTCCTATCCGCTGTGGCGGAAGCCTCGCCGTTTTTGCCTGAAGTGTTCTCGTTCTCTTTTTTCTGCTGGACGTCGGACGACATCGCGCCCAATTCCCCTGCGCCCCTCAGCAGCGGAGCTGCTGGGTGGATAGGCATGTTCGCTTCTCCTTCTCCTTCCGTCACTTCAGGAGACTCGGGTGGCATCGAGGCTTTCTTACCCTCGGTGCGAAGCGCCTTCAGCAACGGGTGGTTCTCACGTATCCTGTTCATTTCCGTGCGTATTTCGCTTTCCTTGTAAGCGTCGATCCCGTTGTGGTCCAGCTTTTTCATATGCCCTATCAGGGCCTTTGAGTGGCTGTAGTCTATGCTCTCTACGCTCGCACTGTCTATTTCATTGTCAGTAAGCAGGTAATCCTTAGCCGCACCCTTGAAGACGCCGCGCTGCTCATTTGCCCATGCCTTGCTGAGCGCCTTGTAAATTACTACGGCCTGCGCCGCAGACAGCGTTCCACTCTCGAACGCATCCCTGAGGGACTTGTCAAGATTGTTATACGCATTTTTCGCATAACCGAACGCCTTTATCACATGGCCGTTCTCGGTTATGAATCTCTCACGCGCCGCGTCATCGGTCCATACAGCGTTCTCGTAGCTGAACGCCTCCTTCGGTGTTGTTGTCGTTATAGATGCTCCGCTTACTCCGGTGTCGCCTGCATTACCACTGCCTTCTTTGCTGTGGGTGTCCGCTTTGCGTATCGCGGCGATCAGCTTCTCGACCCTATCCTTCGCACCGACCTTCGTATATTCGTTTATGGCGTTGACATACGGTGTAATCTCTTTCTTATCTATGTTGCTCCTTGCCAGCCTCGACTCGTCGCCATTCGCGGACACGAGCATAAGCACCTGTCCCAATCCCATCCCGGTCTTGGCGTGCATCAGCACGCTGTTTATTATCTCCTTTGCCGCAGCTAGCCTCTCATTAGCTATATCTGAAGAAGCCTTCACATTGAGGCCTCTTTCCCTGGCCCCTCTGCCTACTCTACCCTTGAACCTTTCTCCCATGTCCACTGCGAGCTCGTGCTCTACTTTCTTACCCTGCTTCTCCGCGAGCTTCTTGTCCTCCTCAAGCAACCCGATGTCCTTGTTGAGCTTCTCGATTTCGCTTTTCGCCTTCTCGAATATACTGTCCTTTACCAAACTATCCATTGCATTCTGCTCATCATTTATGGAGAGGACGTTCCTTGACTCAAGGATTTTTGCTGCCTCCTCGATTCCCGAAACGATGCTCTGCCTTATCATAGCGTCAGGGTTAGCAGCCATGTCTTCGAGCTCCCTAAGACTTCTCTGGCCCTCCGCTATCTTACGCGGATTGTTCTTTAGTATATCTATGCTGTTCTTTATCTCTGTAAGGGCCTTCTCCTCAGTCTCCTTCTTGCTCTTTGCGTCATCCATGGCACCAAAAACCTTGTCGCTCCACTCGTCCGATGAGTAGACAGTGCTGCTGTTGAGCTCGCCATACTGCCTCGAAATGGCGAGCTGTGCTTTCAGTATCTTGTCATCATTGGCCTTTATCTCCTTGTCCTTCTCGAGCAGGTACTTTTCTATCCCTTCTACCTTCTTATCAGCAGCAGCGGCGTCCTGTCCGCTTCCTGCCGCCGTGTTTTTCTTGGCTTCCGCAGCCTTCTCCTGCGCTTCCTTTAGCTCCTTCTTCAGCTTTTCGTTCTCGTCTGTCAGGTCGCTCTTCTCATAGTAAATCTGCTTTATAGCTTCAAGGGAGTTGAGATCCTTGTCAAACCTCTCGAACTTGCTGCTGGTAGCCTTCTCCTCCTTCTCGAGGTCCTCGATCTTCATGTTGCTGCGTGCCGCGAGCCCGCTCTCGAGCCTGCTTATCTCTGCCTTCTCGTGTTCGCGCTTCTCCTTGAGCGCCATGTCCATGTATTCCTCATTATTGAAGAGCGGCGCCATCCTCTCAAGTATATTGTTGACCTTGTCGGTCATCTCCTTCGATACTTCGCCGGTTCCTCCTTCTGTTGACCTCATGCGTCCCCTGAGACTGAATGCCATTCTATCGCCTTTTAAGCATGAATCTTTACGTCTATACTTATATCCAAATTAATGTATTATTTATATGTTTCCGATGCGCTATTTAATGTATTATTTATTTCATTTACGTGCCGCCATCATGGCCCGCCATGCCCTTACTTCAGGACGTGGAGTCATCGCTTATGTTGACGAGTCTGTCCCTTCTCTCGCACCTTAGCATCACTGGTGAGGGCGCCTTTACTACCTCTCTGACTTTCG
Source organism: Microcaldota archaeon (assembly GCA_027365215.1). Taxonomy (GTDB): domain Archaea; phylum Micrarchaeota; class Micrarchaeia; order Micrarchaeales; family Micrarchaeaceae; genus JAMCYG01. Next base: position 2,191 of record DAHXNT010000024.1, on the reverse strand, counting down.
CGTCGAGTGCGTCCTTGTACTTAATCGCCTCCTTCTTCTCCTCGTTCCTTTTTGTATCTTTACTCATGGATTCCAGCGATGCAAGATACGAGAACGCCTTTATGCCGACGCCAGTCAGCACGTAGCATTCCTGGTTTCTAGGGTCAATCTCAGCAAACCCCCTGCCTACCAGGCCTGTCCTGACTGCATTGAACACTTCCCTGGGGCTCAGGCCCGTCTTGTCCGCCAGTTCCTTGATCCTGCACTCACCTGTGTCGGCCAGGCACCTGAAAACGCTCATCTCGTTCCTGCTGAGCTTCGTGTTCATATAATCGTAATCAGAAGGCGTAGTCAGTTCTGTCGTTGGCGTGACATCGGCCTCTATGACCTTCTTGCCGCCGCGTGCCTGATATATCATATGTGTCGTGTATACCGCATATGCCTGGACAACGCTCACAACGCTTTTTATGCCTTTGGCTGTGGCCTTCGCGTACTCAGTAGCGCTCTTTGCCGCCATTGCCGCAGTAGTGCCGAATGTCCCTTGAGTTTTCACTCTGCCCTCCGTACCCTCTATTATAGACTTTGGGTGCGGATGCACAAAGGACAAGTGCGCCTTGTTCCTGCGCGTAGAGCCTGCCTTCAGGCCTTGCAGCCCTGAAAGAACCATTCTTTTACCCCCTCTTGGTTCGATCCTCAGAATTTGAGAATCAGATGTATTTTTCAGTGTATTATTTATGTCTTCCGTTTGGATTATAATATCGACGTTGTCGCTCATTCTTTCACCCATGCTGCCATAGAGTTGCGTGAAATCAATGCGTCTGTGCAAGAAAAGAGGGTAGGGAAATGAACGCCATTATTCTGCGTTCGGTTCCGGCCCTTAGTGGGTCTTGTTGGAGTGGAGTTGGCAAAAACAACTAGTTTGAGCCGGAACTCGTTTTTCCCTACCATATGAAATATACCGTGTACCTACTATAAATAGGGTTCGCGGTTTCATAGACACCGTACCCGAAAGGTTTCATATATAAACCATATTTATATCGTCTTTTTTATTAAAAACTGCACTCATATACCCATATATTCGTATTGTAATCGCATATACGCTGGCACATACCATATCTTGGAAACATTTAAATATATTACACAAGAAAGGCTTAATCATGAGGGAAGCGCCCGAGAAGGTAAGGGAAAGCCTCGAAAGGCTGAAGAAGGCGTACGGCTCTTACCTTGAGCTTAGATACCTCAACAAGAGGTTCTGCGTATTCGAGGCCACCAGCAAGTGGGACCCGGAAGCCGGCAAGCCCAGGAAGATAACCCACTACCTCGGCTGGATAACAGACGACGGGCTCATGGTGCCCGCAAGGCACAGGAAGAGACCGGAAAGCGCGAAGGAACTGGAGGAGAAGTATCTAGAAAGGATAAGCTCTATTGAAGCAGAGAAGGAGAGCGCCACTGCCACCGCGGCCACTGTCGCAGAAGGGCAAAGGATAGAGGAAAGCGATAGGCTATTGCTGAAGGCGCTAAGCATGAACTCGAGGCTGTCGCACCAGAAGCTGAGCAAGATAACTGGCATAAAGGCCTCGAGCGTGCCATACAGGATAAAGAGGCTTGAGAGCGCCTTCGGCATAAAGTATACCGTCGAACTCGACCTGACGAAGCTCGGCTTCTGGAACTACATGATATTTGTGAGGTTCATCAGCAGAAAGCCAAGCGCCGACGAGCTGAAGGCCGCGCTCGAGGGAAACGAGGCGGTGCAGCTCGCCATGCTCACCAAAGGCGGCTACGACCTCGTCATATTCTGCGTGGCGGAGAACAGCATGAACCTTACCACCATACTCAACACAATACGAGAGAACCCGGCATTGTTCGGCATAGTGTCGGAATGGTACGTTACGCCTGCGACTCCGTCGTACGGCTTCATACCTTTCAGGGACAGTTTCTTCAACATCCTCAAGGAGAGGGTCTGGCATAGGAAAAAGGGCGGTAAAGGGCCGTCGAGCAGCGAGCTCATGCTAAGGGAGTACGCGGTCATGCTGGAGCTGAACGCAGACAGCACTGTAAGCTTCGCGAGGATAGACGAGAAGTACGATCTGCCGAGGGGCAGCGCGAAGAGCGCGTACGAGAAGCTGAGGGCCGAAGGCGTGGGTGTTATCGTCAGGCCAACAATATCGATGAACGGCCTGAGCATCAAATACAACGCCATGATATTCGCGGA
>DAHXNT010000023.1 GCA_027365215.1 Microcaldota archaeon | reverse complement strand
ATATGAGCCTCAGTATAACGATCCCGGATTTCTCGCCGAAATGCTGCACGTACTGCGCCAGGTTGTTTATCTTTATGACGCCCATGGCGTTGTCCGCGCCGCCCTTTATCGCCTTCTCGACCTCCGCGGATATCCTCTCCTCGTCCGGCAGGTCTATCAGCGGGTCGAAGCGCTTGCCCTTCTTCCTCAGGAACAGCGTCACCAGGCTCCTTATCTCTATCGGGTCGAACGGCTTCTTTATGTAGTAGTCGGCGCCGTTCTGCAGGCCCTTGAACCTGTTGCTCGTGGGGTCCATCGCGCTCACTATTATGACCACGGTGCCCTTGAGGTCCGGATCCCCTTTTATCGTCTGGCATATGTCAAGGCCGTCCTTATGCGGGAGCATCAGGTCCAGCACGACAAGATCAGGATGCTCCTTCCTGATAAACGGGAGCGCCTCTCCCCCGTCATAAAGCTGCGATATTTCGTACTCCTTGCCTATCGATAGTGACATCAGCTTGTTTATGTTGGGGTCGTCCTCTACTATCAGCACCTTGCGGAGCTTGTCGGAGCCGTCCGCGAGTATGTAGTATGTCAGCATGCCGCCAGTGGCCCTGGAGGCTATCGCCTTCTCCCTCTCCAGCTCTTCTAGCGTTGACTTGAGGCTCGCCTCCGGCACCCCATTGGAGAAGGCATCGTCCCTAAGTTCGGTATAAGATATCTGCTGCTTCTCGTTTATCTTCGATAACAGGTCGCGCTTGAATTCACCGCTGGTCTCTGGCATTTGGTCACCAGACCTATTTGTGAAAAAAGAATAATATGGCTTTGCAATTCCGCTGCAGAGGGGCCTACTTCGCCTGCGACTTGCTCCTCCTCTGCTTGTACGCTATCGGTAGTATGAAGTAGAACTTGCTACCCTTGCCTGGCTCCGAGTCCACCCTTATCTTGCCGTGGTGGAGAGCTACTATCTCCCTGGTTATCGAGAGGCCCAGCCCCGTGCCTGCGCCGGGCTGCATCACCAGCTCCTTCTTCGGCGCCTGGTAGAACTCCTTGAACAGCCTGCGCCTGTCCTCAGGGCTTATGCCTATTCCCGTATCGATTATGTCGAACTCGAGGCTCTTCCTCGTCTTCCTGAATATGTGCACCGTTATGCCGCCGGCATCCGTGAACTTGATGGAATTGCCTATCAGGTTTACGAACACCTGTATCAGCCTGTTGGGGTCGGCCATTATCGTCGGGACGTCGTAGTCGACCTCCCACTTGAACTGCAGACCCTTGTTGAGCGCCGATTCCTCTAGGGACTTTATCGTCGGATTGTTGTACATGTCGCGCAGGTCTACCTCGCGTATGTCCAGCTTCACCTTGTTCGACTCGAGCTTCGCCGCGTCGAGGACCTGCTGTATTATGAGCATCAGCCTGTCGGATTCGTCTATTATGGTGGTCAGGTACTCCTTCTGCTCCGGGCTGAGCTCCCCGAACTCGCCGTTGCGTATCAGCTTCGCGAACCCCTCTATGTTCGTGAGGGGCGTCTTGAGCTCGTGCGATATGTTGTATATGAACTGGGACTTCAGGTCTCCGACGCTCTTCAGCTTAGTAAGCTCGTTCTGGCTGTTCCTTAGCTTGAGCTCAAGGTCGCTCAGCGTCCGCTTCGTAAGCAGTTCCTTTATCAGTATTATGTAGCTTATGCTGCCGTCCGCCTTCTTGAAAAGCCTTATGGCGTGCGTGGCCGGCACGGATGTGCCATCCTTTCTTACGATGTTTATGTAAGAGTTGTCCACCTTGCCGAGCCTCTTCGCGTAGCCGAGGTCCCTGTCAAGCACCTTCTCGTCCTCGTAGACGCTCTTGAGCTCCTTGCCTATCAGGTCCTCCTTCGCAAAGCCGAGCACGCTCTCGGCAGGCATGTTGCAGCTGTCTATGTAGCCGAGGCCCGTGGATACGAGCGCTATGTCGGACGTGCTGTCCAGGAAACCGTAGAGGCCGTCGGTCACCGCCTCAAGGTACTTCTCGCTGTCCGCCTTGGCTATCAGCAGGCTTGCGCCATCGGCTGACCTCATCGCTATGACCTTGGAGTATATAGGTATCGCGCTGTTCGGCATCATCTCGGCATAGAAAGAGATACTGCCAGAATCCTTCTTGAGCAGCTCCTCGATCGCGGCCTTCGCCTTGGCCCTGTCGTCCTCCTTCATCAGGTTCGCCAGGCTTATGCCCTCGAGCATCTGCGGAGTGTATCCGAATATACGCTCGAAGTTGTCAGACGTGCCTGTGATCGACATGTCGCCGCCTATGGATACCATGGCTATGTCGCCGCTGCTGCCTATGAGCCTCTGCACGCTGGCGAGCGCCTCGCTGTCGGTGATGTCGCTCAGGCTGACATGCATGAGCGACTTGTTGACCATCGTTGCGATCGCGGAATACTTTCGAGGCCTGCCCTGCACCACCGCGCTTATCGTATATACCTTCCTCTTCGCGGATTCCACCTCCTGGAAGTCTATGCCGAATATCTTTTGAATGTCTGAGAAGCTGTTGTTAAGCTCTGGGAATTCTTTCCTTGCCCTGGCATTCGCCTTTACCACCTTGTTGCCTGGAGATACCAACACCTGCATGCCTGAACCGTCGAAAGATGCATTGAAGTACTCCACAAGGCTCAGGTTTCTCGATGCTTCAGACTTGTAGTTTATCGCGTAGCCGATGAGGTGTGCTGCTATGTATATGCTGTCAACCATGTCCTGGCTGAACCTGTCCTGCGCCTTTGAGTAAAGCTCAAGCAGGTGAGTGACCCGACCGTTCGCCATGACAGGGACCACTGCGCAGCTTCCGTAGCCCTCCGCCTGCCTGCTAACCAGCTCTGGGAAATCGGAATACTCGCTGAGCTGGTTGTCCACGAACGGCTTCTTAGTGTTGACCAGATAGTTAGACAGCGCGCTGCCTGAAGAGCCGTTGACCGCGTTCATCACGGCGTGGTCAAGGCCGAAGAAGCTCCTTATCAGCATCGAGAACTTCGCGGAGACGTCGCCCCTGTCGGAGCCGCTGTTCGCTATCGGAAGCAGCTCGTCGAAAAGTCTCTGCAATACCAGATTGTCGGCCATGGGGGCACCGTTGCGCTGGCGCTGCGCCAGAAATATTTATATGCTCGAAAACATATTAATATCTCGTAAGGATTGCGACGTCCGCAGGTATCAGCAATCCGCTTCGGTGATTTCACGGCTCCAAGAAAGCTCTTTGACGGTATATACATGCATGAGGGGAAACTACTCACAGTCAACATGACCAGAGGCTTCAAGGTGTATGGCGAGGAGCTGTTCACGATAGACGGGATCGAGTACAGGTCATGGAACCCCTACAGGAGCAAGCTGTCGGCGGCGGTGCTCAACGGCATGAAGAGCATGGAGATGCGAAGCGGCGATTCGGTGCTCTATCTCGGCGCGGCTACGGGCACTACCTCCAGCCACGTGAGCGACATAGTAGGCGTGAAGGGCAGGGTATACTGCGTTGAGCTGTCGGAGAGGAACATGAGGAACCTCATCGAAGTGTGTACGATAAGGAAGAACATGCTGCCCATACTCGCGGATGCCAGGTACACAGACAAGTACAGCGGCATCGTCCAGAAGTGCGACGTGCTTTACCAGGACGTGTCGGCGAAGGAGCAGGCCGACATAATAAAGAAGAACGCCGCGTTCCTGAAGGACGGCGGATACGCGTACTTCGCGATAAAGTCGCAGAGCATAGACATATCGAAGAAGCCGGAAGACGTGTTCGAGGAGGTCAGGAGGAGCGTCTCGGACACGTACGATGTCATTGAGACGATCAGGCTCGAACCGTACGACGAGATGCACCTTTTCATGGTGCTGAGGAAGAAGACCGCAGTGAAGCAGGAAGGTCATGGAAAGTGATTTAGAATATGATTGAGAACGGGTTTTGAAATGGCCGGGTTCAGCGACATATCTGGTGCGATCAGGCTCGCAAAGGCGTCGAACGCGACGCTTTTCTGCGGATACTGCGGGACCGAGACAATGGTGGTCGGAAGGGCAGGCGTATGCTCGAACTGCGAGATGCCGATAGAGCAGGACGCGAGGGCCTTTTCGGAGAAGAATCCGGAGCTCTCGGCAGTCTTGGGAACGATTAGGGTTGCGGTCAGGAAGGGAGATTTCGACACCGCCGCGAAGGCGTACGACGACGCGTTCGCGAAATACAAGGACCCGGGATTCCTTTATGCGGAGAGCCTTGTGCGCATAAGGCATTCCAATGCGACGATAGCCCAGATAAGGTACGATAGGAAGGGCTTCATGGAGGAGAACACTGCATACAGGAACAAGGGCGCACAGCTGACCAGCAGCGCAAAGCTGTTGCTCGCCAAGGCGATAAGCGTGTGCAATAACTCGCTTGCCGCTGGATTGACTCCGGGCAACGCCTACCTGCTATTCCTGTGCTACAACAAAATGGGAAAGGCCAGGGCCGCAGGCAGCACCATAGGGCTCATAGAGAAGACAGGAAGCATATATCTGAGCAGGTACGCAAAAATGGCGCATGACGCAGCAGTGCGCGATTACAAGGCACTCATGAAAGATGCAGAGGCTATGCTTGCCAAGGACAGCTTCTCTGTAAACGCCTTCTTCTACCTGGCGCTCTCTGCGCTGAAGAATGGCGATGAGGGGCGCGCATTGCGCATCATCGACGGTACCAGGCAGTTCGCTGCCAATGGCAGCATGGGGAGCCTCGCTGCCGACGTGAAGCGTTTCGAGGAGAGCCTGCTGTAGCGCCCTGCTATTTCTTCTGCAGATCCCTGTTTATCGCTTCCAGCTTCTTTATGTCCAGGTAGGAGTCGTTCTTGCCTATGCCAGAAGCTATCACGTATTCCCTTATCGCCATGGGCAGTATGCCCCTCTTCCTGAAGCCCGCGACCGTGGGAGCGCGCGGATCGTCCCAGCCGCTCAGGGCCCCTTCGCTTATGGCCTTGCGTATGTCGGACTTGTGCGCAAAATCCTTTGAGGCCTTGATTATCCCGACTTCGATGGTATTCGGCTGCTTCCAGCCCAGCGCGCCGTACAGGTAGGCCTGCTTCACGCTGTTTATCTCGTGCTCCTTGCCCCTTATCACAAGGTTTATGTCCATCTCGTGGTCGTCTATCGCCGCAGCGAAATTGTAGAGCGGCCAGACCCTGTACCTGGAGCCCGTAAGGGGATGGCTCTTATCGATTATCCTGAACATTATCCAGTCCCTGACTGATGGATTGGGGTGCTGCATGTCCGTCTTCAGCCTAGCGACGGCCTCGCCTTCCTTGAATGAGGTGCCCATCTTCTCCCATTTATCCAGGTTGTCCTGTATGCTTGAATCCCTGCATGCGCAGCCTATGCCCTCGCGCCTGTTATTCTGCATTTCCTCCTTCGAGCAGGTGCAGACGTATGCATGCCCCGACTCGATCAGCTTTTGGGCGTACCTGTAGTATATCTCGAGGCGCTCGCTCTGCTTGAAGACTTTGGCGATGTTGCAGCCGAGCCACTCCAGATCCTCGACGATTAGCTTGTACGCCTCGAGAATCGGCTCCTTCGTCTTTGGGTCGGTATCCTCGAAGCGCACGAAGAATTTGCCGGGATATTTCTTCGAATACTCGTCGCATAGTATGGCGACTTTCGAGTGCCCGATCGTGAGATAGCCGCTCGGATTGGGCGCAAATCGCGTGTTTACAGACGTGCCCTCTCCTGCCCACGCCAATTCCGGCAGGCCTTCCCTCTGCTCGTGCTCGGGGAACGTGTATTTGCCGATTTCTGATTCTATTGCCTCTCGGGAGAGGGAATTCGCCTCCTTTACCGCCTTGTCTACTATCCCCTTCAGCACCGGAAAGCCGATTTCTTTGGCTTTGGGCACTTCGGAGAATATCTTGTTGAGTACCGTTCCTACCTGCGCCTTGCCGTAATCGAAAGCGTTCTTCAGCGCGAACTTCTTCGCGGCCTCAGCTATCTTGTCTTCGGTTTCGGACATTTTCTACGCCGGTTTATCAATCGTTCTCTCTATCTATTTCTTTATCTATTTCTTTATCTATTTCTCTATCTATTCACACGGACTGCAGAGCTATCTGGTACGTGCCGTTGTTGTATACGGAGAAGCCAACGCTGCTTGGCGTCACTAACGCGGATACGAAAAGGTTAACGGTAGAGTTTATTGGCAGCACCGGCGAAAGTACCACCGACTGGTCGGTTGAGGGGGATGTAACATTCAGCTTATTTGTATAGTATGTAAGGTTCATCTTGGAGGGCAGCTTCACAGTGGCCTGAGCCTGTAGGACCGTGTTGGCAGTGATGCTGTTGCCATCTATGTACTCCTGCAATTGGTACGGTGTAATTGTGGAAAGGTATGCATAGAAGCCATTTGTCTCCGCTATGTAATTCTGCAGCGTGCCGTTTGTCATCATGCTCTGCAGAATGGACTCGACCGTGGCATTTACCGTGGCGTTCAGGCCTGTCGTTACCAGATAGACGTTATTGGAATAGCCCGACACGGTGGCGTTCGCGTATCCCTGCGCGTGGTAAACGGCAGAGGAGCCGCTAACCGTAGTCGTTGCGGAAGAGCTGGAGTTGTTATTGTTGCCGAACCCTCCGATAGAGGTTATGAACATGAATGCCACGAAGAGCGAACCTCCGAACAGCAAAAGCTTTTTCTTCTTTGATGCGTCCATAGAAACACTGGAAAACACTATATGTGCCCGTACGCGCATGCGCACGAGTAACGAGAACGTGACATCCTCCCACCACTAAAGTGTGTGGGCTTCCTCTGCTTGTTGCAGAGTATGTTCTTGGTTCAGCGATTCTGCTCGCCATGCCTTTTGCATAGTGGAGGCTGAATCTCCCCAAGCGTGACTTTTGGTCTGCCCGACCATAGCTCTGTTGAGTATGTTTATGGATGCGTTTATGTCCCTATCCAACTGCAAACCGCATCTATCGCAGTTGAACATTCTTTTAGATAGCGGCATCTCTAGTATGTTGCCGCAATTACTACAGGTCTTTGAAGTATTCTGTGGATTCACCTTCATTATTGGCAATCCGTTTTCCCCTGCCTTGTATGTGAGAAATTTGAGGAATCCTCCCCAACAAGCGTTAGATATTGATTGGGCCAGATGATGGTTCTTTACCATATTCTGTATTCGTAAGTCTTCCACAGCAAATGAGGTGTATCCTGCCGACACAAGGTCGTGGGATAGTTTCTGTGCAAAATCCTCTGACTGCCTTGTGACTTTATTCCATTCATGTTGTAGATGTAATTTTGCCTTCTTCCTGTTGTTTGAGCCTTTTTTCTTCTTTGCGACACGCCTCTGCCATAATGCAATCCTTTTTTCCTCCTTCTTGAAGAATTTGGGTTTCTCTACTTTTCTTCCATCTGACATCGCATTGAATGAAATTAGCCCCAGGTCTATTCCGACAGGGTTTGTGTCTTGTGCTTTTTGTGGTTCATCCCTCTTTATTGCAACAGAGAAAATCGCATAGTATTCCTTCCCTTCCTTTGCAATCGTCAGCGTCTTTATCTTTCCTTCTATCTGCCTATGGAGTTCAATCTTCATAGTTCCTATCCTTGAAACACGAAGTCGGTTGAACCCCTTTATCCTCTCTATTGAAAATGAGCCGTTGTCCTGCGGATAGGTTATTGATTTGTATTTATCGAAGGGTTTGGACTTTGGAAATCCTTTCTTTCCTTTTCCTTCCTTGCATCTTCTGAAGAAGTTCTGATATGTTTTTATTAGTCTATCTCTTATATCCTGTCTTGTTTGAGAATAAAGAGCATGATATTCTGGGTTTTCCAATAATATTTCATGCAGATATTTGTTGAATGTTTGTCTTGAAATTTTACCATTGATGGATTTTTCAAGGAGTTTATTGTAGAGCTTCTGAGCAAGGGAGATACTTTCATCTATCTCTTCCTGCCTTTTTGTATCGGGATAGATTCGGAACTTATAAGCTTTTGTTAGTTCCATACCTCTTATATCGCAGTTCATGTTTATATACCTTTTTCGGTTCGCTTTCATTATGGAGTCGAATTTTATATCGGTATCATTTTAACACCATTCTGATGTTTCTAATTGTTACACCACCACATACACTTTACCCACAGGGTTTTATCATTGAAAGGGAGAGAACTCCTGCTTTACTGCGTGTTTGATTTACAGTTGAAGAGAAAGTATTTAAAAATCAACTTCCTTAATTATATTCTGCATCTGGTTTTAGGCTGGAAAACGGAAAGATCAGCGGCAGAAGGAGATGATGTAATGGCTTTCAACGAGAAGGACTTT
>DAHXNT010000022.1 GCA_027365215.1 Microcaldota archaeon | reverse complement strand
GTAGCATTCGCCTGCGGTCTGTAGGACGTACACCCTGCGCGGCACAGGATCCGCGTACAGCTCCGCCGTGGCGTTTATGACGCTGGTGTTGGTGTACGAGTAGTTGACGATTGCCACGGGCACGAGTGAGGTAGCATGGTTATAGTCGGCAGTGGTGAACGCGCTCAGCGCACCGTATATCCTCGGTGGAAGAGGAGCGGTGTAGTTCGTCTGTGGAGGCGGACCGCTGACTATGCTGTGTATCTGTATTATGAAGTATGCGAATACAAGCGCCAGGACTATCGCGATTGCCGCGGCTATGAAGATTATGTTCCTCCTCGACACGCCGGGCGCGGGCGCGCCCTTGCCGTTCTCGACATGCATGCACTATTACCATTACCGCGTTTGCATAGCCCTTACGTAGACATTCATATTCTCTCCTTCTTCTTCCTGCTGAAAGCCTTCATGAGCAGCCTCGTGAATATGTTCTCCTGGCCCTCCACCTTCTTGAGCACCCTGTATATCCTTACGTACCTGAGCCTGCGCTTTATCTTGGCGTAATACTTCATCCTAGCCCCTCAACTCTATGTAACCCTGCGAGACCATCTTGTTGAGCACGTCCTCCACCCTTGTCGACACTATGTTGTGGGACTTGGCGAACTCGTTCAGGTCTATCGTGCCGTCGTGCGACTCTATCCAGTCTTCCACCATCACCATCAGCGACTCGTCCGAGTACGCCTCCAGCTTCGACATCCTTTCCTTCAGTGTCTTGGACTCGCTCTCGAGCTGCGTCGCCTTCACGAGCAGCTCCTTGTTGGACGCCTGCAGCTCCAGGTTCAGCCTCTTTATCTCCCTGTACTCGTTGAACAGCGAGTCATAGTTGTTGAAGAGCGAACTGTAGCTCGGCGAGAGCGCGTTTATCACATCGTCTATCGCGGAGTCGACGTGCTGGAACAGGTCGGAATCGTCCACAACGTACACGTCCGACACGAGCGAGAGGACCGACAGGAGGTTCTTGAGCACGAACAGCCTCCTCATCTTCACGCTGGCGTCCCTGGACCTCGTGTAACTGACGGTGAGGGTGCCGCGCTCGAACTCGAGAATGTAGAACAGGTATGGCCTCTTCTGTATGTCCCTGCTCTCTATTCTCACGAGGGTGAGCTTGTCGGCTTCGGCCCTCATGCTATACATCTGCAGGGAAGAGAACCTCTGAGATAACTCCTTGAACTCTCCCTTTATGCTGGCCTTGAACTGTATCTCCTCAGTGTCAGGCTCAGCCCCTCTAATTTCCTCAGCCACGGAAGCCACCGATTGCAACTCTCAGATTATTCGTTGCCAACACCATAATAGGCGTTCTTATTAATAAAATACCTTCGCGTGCCCGCCCTGCGCGGCCTGCACCTGGAGTGCGCATCACTTCCTTGCGCCCTTCTTCCTTCCTGGCCTGTGCGCGGTGCGCTGGCGCGCCTTGCCGGAAGTGCTATTGGCCTGTTCCGCAGCATGGCCTTCCTGTGGTATGTCGAGCGCGGGCATGTAGCTCACCTGCGCCAGCAGGAAAAGGAACGCTATCAGTATCAGGCCGTACAGGAGCGCGAGCAGCTTCGATGGGCTGACGATCATCATGAGCGCGGTGAACACGATGCCTATTCCCACGTACGTCACCTCCTTGCGCACGTAGCTGCTCCTCATCTTCCTGTATTTCTGGTAGTCGTCCCTGCACACCACAAGATGATAATTCCTGTTGTTGAGCGCGCCCCTTCCGGTAACCGTCCTGAACGCGTGCACGACCTTCCTGTATACGCCAAGTATGCTGTCCTCCCTGATCGCTATGCCAGGCTTCTCGTTGCCGCACAGTATGCACCTGTTTCCTGTGTCCATAGTCTCGCTCTTTTTCTCAATGTCAGCCGAAGTCTATCGTTGCGTCGTATACCCTTCCTATCCTGGCTATTATCCTCTGCTCGTCTACGCCGCTCATCGCGTCCGATATGGTAAGGTCGTCGAGACCCAGCCTCCTCAGCACGTTCGCTATCCTGTCGCGGTCGAGGCCCGTCTTCTCAAGCATCGATATGAATGATATCATGTTGACGTGCCTGTGCGCCTTCTCCATGCTGCTGAAGAGCGATGCCAGTTCCTTCTCGTCGAGGCCGAACGCCACCAGCACGTGCCTCAGCTCCTGCCTCGATATCGTGTAGGTCTTCGCCTCAGCCATTCTCAACACCGGTAGACGAGAGTATCCTCGTTATTATTATGTCGTCTATGCCCAGGCTCTTGAGGAACGAGACTATGTTCGGCACGGTTATGCTGTTGTCCCTCATCAGACTCACGAAGTCCGCTATCTTTATGCTCCTCTTCTGCTCGTCCATCTCCTTGAATATCGTGCCGATGGCCTCGTTCGTGAAGTTGTACTCGACGAACTTGTTCTTGAGCTCGTCCTGCTCGAACTGGTAGTCCTTCTGTATGAGGTTCGCGGAAAGCTCGCTCTGCGTGAGCACCGACGACAGGTCGAGCGTGTATACCTGCAGCGGCTCCTCGCCGTGTATCCTCTCGAGTATGAACGTGCCTGGGAACTTGAGCGAGGTCTGGAACGCCATGACCACCGCTGCCTGGCCCACGCCGAACTTGCTTATCTCGGAGCGTATGTGGTCCGAGAAGTTCATGGATCCCTGCAGGTAGTTTAGGAACTTCTCGAACTTTATGCTGAGTATGAAGTTCGTGCCAACGTTGGAGAATATCGCCTCGTTTATGTCCGTGGGGCTCTGCGACGCGACTATCAGGCCGAACTGGTACTTCCTGCCCTCCCTTACGATTGCTATGGCGTCGCTCTTGTCGTCGCTCGCCACCTTCCACGCCTCGTCGAGCACTACAAGGGTCTTCAGCCCCTTGCTCTCGCTCCAGCCCTCCGACCTCATTATCTCCTTGAGCGTCTGGAGTATGAAGAGCGCGGCGAGCGCCCTGAACCTCTCGTCCGACAGGTTCGAGAGGTCGACGTCAACGAGCCCTGACGATGCGAGCTTCGCGATGTTTATCGTGCTCTTCCTGGCGAAGTAGTCCTCGCCCTCGCGCGCGAACTGCCTGAGCCTGTATATCGCGTTCTCCAGCTCCGCAGGATACTGGTACGTGCCCTCCTGCAGCTTCTCCTGCAGCAGGGATATCACGTTCTTCAGGGTGGGCGCTTCCTTGCCGGCAGGGGCCTTCTCCGAGACGTTGAAGCCGTTGTTGAGGTACGCCTGCTCTATCGCCTCCTCGGTCAGCCTCTTCTGCTCCGGGAACTCGCTTATGTCCGTGAGTATGTCGAACGAGTTCATTATCTGCTTTGTCCTGTCTATGGGCCTGATGCCCTCTACGTCCATTATGTTGATGCTGTCGCCCTTGCCCAGCGCCACGACTATTCCGCCGCTCTGCGTGACCCACGACTTGTATTCGCCGGCCCAGTCGATTATCACGGCGTTGGTGTTCCATATGTAGCTTGCCCTTATCAGGAATGTCTTCACGAAGTAGCTCTTTCCCGCGCCGGTTATTCCGACGACCGCTATGTGCGGGTTCGTCAGGTTGAGGTGCGACCAGGTGAACGGTATCTTGAATACCTTCGTCGTGCCTATGTAGATCGACCTCATCAAGTCTCCGAGCAGCGCTGTTGCCGGCGGCTCTGGCGGCCTTGAGAGGAAGGACCTCTTCGCTATCTCGTTGCTCATTATCTGCTGCAGCTTTAGCATGCTCATGTTCTCAACCCTGCGTATCGAAGCTCTGCGCCATCTCGCCGTAATGCGACGGCAGCGCGAAGTTGTACCTGAACAGGTAGTACAGCTCCCTTCCGGCTATCCTGTTTATCGAGAGGTCCATCGAACTGAACGTGACCTTTATCTGGTCGGCCTGGAAGCCCAGGCCGTCGAGGGCCTCCTTCTCGCTTATGCCCACGGCGCTCGTCTCGATGTACATGAGCGCGGCTATTGGCCTCTCGCCCTGCGCTATCCTGTCTATCTTGGCCTGCACCATGTTTATCTTCCTCTGTATGTCGGTCACCGCCACTTCGGGATTGCTGCCCTGCATCGCCCTCGCGAGCTGGAACTCCTGGTATCCGCGCCTGCCCTCCAGGTCGTCCCTCACCTTCTGTATGTCCAGGCCTGCCGCGACCACGTGGAACTTCATCGGGAAGCCGATGTTAGAGACGATGCGCTCCCACGTTTCCGGTGCCGCGATCATCTTGTACTGGTCGTCCTCCTCGGCGCTCTCCGCCTTGAACGTGTACGAATACAGGTTGGCCGTCAGGTATCCTGTTGCGTAGTACAGGCCGTTGACCTCCTTGACCACGGCGTTCTGCTGCTTTGTTATCTTGTAGTTCGCCGCAGGCTGGAAGCTCACTCCAAGCAGCGACGTAATGAACGGGAATATTATGAAGTCGGCCCAGTTCATGCCGACTATCAGGAGCAGAGTGATGAGGTTGAGCGCGACGGCTATCAGCGTGTATACGCCCCCGCCGAAGCTGCTCAGCGCGGCGAAGACGATTATAGGCACCACAAGCGAGAACAGCAGATATATCGCTCCGTCCCTGTCCATCTCATATCACCTCTTCCTGTATGTCCTTGTTTATCTTCTCATGCATCGTCGACACAGGTATCAGGTATTCCGGCTCGACGAGCTTGAGGAGCTCCGTGCCCGTGACTATGCTGGGAGACACCCCGAACGTGGCGCCTATAGAGGCCATCAGTTCCTTCGCCTTCTGCTGGGCTATGCTCGATGCCTCGAACTCCTTCACCCCGGTGGCGGATATGCACGCATATGAGAACAGCTCGTATGACGTGACCGTGCTGATGTTGTCCATCATGCCCCTCCACATTGAGCTCTTGCCCTTCGCCCTCTCCACCTCGCTCTGCTTGGCGTTCGTCTGCATGAGCCGCGCCTCTTCGGTCTCGGTCTCGTTCATTGCAGCCCTTATGGTCTGTATCGCGGCGTCCTTGTTCATCACGTACAGTTGCGTCGTGAACCTCGTGGGGTCCTTGGCGGTGCTCACAAGCCTGCTCACCTGGTTAACGAAGTTGAGCTTCTGCTCGTCGCTCATCTCGGTGGCGGAGCTGTAGACAGGTATGCTCACGTACACCGTGGACACGAACGTGGCGCCGTCCTTCTTCATGACGGAGTCCGAGGATGGCGAGAGCCAATATGCGTTCTCCTTGCTGAGCACGACCGGCCTCGACCTCTGCCTTATCATCGGGCCCAGCAGGTAGGAGTAATATCTAGAGGTGAAAGCGAGGAAGTCCAGCGCCAGGCCTATCAGGAGCAGGACTATCTTCCCGTATCCGGGAAGCAGCGATACGGGAGTCGCGGCGGCTATCCCCACGAATGCGAATGAGGCGATGAGCAGCATCACGAACGTTACGGCTTTCTGGTTCATAGGCATGACCGAATATGCGGATTCTCATTGAAAGTTTTTATATCATTCTTTTTATCGCGGCGGCTCTGGCGATCATATGAATCCCCTTATCTTCGAACCGGTATAGCTGGCTCCGCCTATGAAGTTCGCGGCCTGCATTATGAACGCGTACGTCAGCGCGATGATCAGCGCAGGATAGAACAGTATGAGCAACCAGTAATCGCCCATCGCGGACTGCACTGATGCGAGCGTCGTCACCAGCGGGCTCGTCGGAGTCAGCGCGTTCGTCTGCGAGCCGGTGCCTGAGCCGAACTGGTTCAGCTGCACCGACAGCGTATTGAGCTGCTGGCCGAGCTGCGGCGCGGTGAAGTAATACGCCAGCGCGAACAGGGTGGGCATTATTATGTAGAAGCCCATAGCCATCGCTATCAGTATGCCGCCCAAGGCCCTGGTGGGTATTATCGCCCTGAATATCACTCCAGGAACAAGGAACGCGGGTATCGACGCGACCGCGAAGAATATTATCAGGAAGTACTCGGCGTACAGCAGGGCCACGGCGTCTGTCAGCATGGATATCAGCACCTGCGTCGGCTCAAGGAGCAGCAGCTGCAGCAGCCCGGCATAATTGCTCTTCACCACCGTTGTCCCTATGTGGAGGAGCGTCCCGCCGCCGGAGAAACCTGCAGACACCGACACATTCAGGGAGGTATAGAATGCGGCGACGCTGTATGTATCGTACAGGTTGCCGTATATGCCCTGCGTCGCTGATATCGTCGAGTTTATCAAGTGCAGAGAGGTCGAGTACGGGTTTATGGGCCCGACCAGCGAGCCGGGGAACAGGCCGAACATCACTGCGCTGATGTAGATGAACAGGATGACGATCACCGCGCTGGCCGTGGCCTCCATGAGCTCGCCCATGCCGTAGTTCCTTAGCCTGTCGTTCTTCGAGCTTATGCCTATCATTATGAGCAGCGCGGCCACCATGAACGCGAAGAGCAGGGCCACCAGCGCCAGCGGCAGGTATTTCGACCATATGCCTGCCGTATAATTGTTTATCGGGCAGTACCAGCTCTCGGAAGTATAGAGTATTGTGGCAAGGTTGGAGGGAAGGTAGCCGCACGCGCCGGGAGAGGTGGGCGACGGGCCTATTCCGGGACTGGTGCCCTGGGAAGCCTGGCACGTACCGGTGGCGTACCCGCCGTTGGATATCGTGCATACGTTTCCGCTCTTTATCACGTGCGCAGGGCTCGTGCCGCTGACACACGTCTGACCGGATGGGCACGTGCTGTAGCCGCAGTACCCGTTGGGCGCGCCGACCAGGCAATCCTGACCGCCGGTCAGGGCAGTGGTCGTCGGGATGGAAGTGGTAGATGTGGACGTCGAACTTATCGAGCTCGTTGTGGTCGTAGAGATAGACGTGGTGACAACGCACCTATAGCAACTGTCGACCAGCTCGCACCTTGTGCCTGGGGCCTTGCATATGCCGGCCGTGCCGCAAGTGGCGCCGCAAACAGGAATAGTCTGGGACATCTGCGTCAGATTTGACACGGCACTCTGCGCGTACGCCGTAGGCGTGGCGGAAGACGCGCTGGAATTGAATATGAGGAAAGAAAGGAGCGACAGCGCTACTGCCAACGCGAAGAACGCCGTCTTCTTGCCGGCCGCGCCATCGTATGCGATGCGAATATTATTGTCCATATGCTTACACCAGACTGCCCAACAGGGACATGAAGCTCACCTTCTCGCCGATCGAGCTGGAGAAGTCCACTATGAAAGCCTCGAGTATCATGAAGTTAAGGAAGGGTATGAACGTGAGCCCCGCAATCACGTACCCCAGGCCCTCGGAGAAGGCGAGGCCCGCCGCGCTCGTCGGGGCGAAGAGGAATGCCGCCGCGCCGCCCGCAGAGGCCAGAAGCGTAGTCACGGCAGATGTGGGAGTGAGCGAGACGTCTATAAAGCCGTAAGTGAGCGTCGTTATCAGCGGATAGACGAAGCCGAGGCCCAGGCCGAAGGCTATCATCGCTCCGCCGAACCTTCTGGAGAATCCAAGGGTCCTCGCAACCAGGCCCAGCACCAGGAAGAACGACAGGAACAGGAGCGAACCGGAAAGCAGCACCATCTGCACCTGGTTCAGCAGCAGCATGGTTATTATGCCGGCGGATAGTATGCCCAGCATGGTCTCGAAGTCCTTAGGAAGTATGTCTGTGCTGCCTGTCGCGCCGATGCCCTTGATCAACGGCGAAACCTGCAGGTTTAACGACAGGACCGGGTCGGCCGAGCCGAGGGCCGCGGCGAAGTCGTACACCGTCAGGAAGTATGTGCCTGCATCGCTGTTGAAGTTGCCGAGGTCGCACATCGAGAGTGCGAATATGTTGCTTGCGGATACGCACTGCTTGGGCAGCAGGCTTGCCGAGCTGTACGCGTTCGTGGCGTTGAGCATGAACAGGAAGGACAGCGAGGCGAACAGGAATATCATTATTATAGAGAGCAGCGCCTCGAATATCTGCATCCTTGACCAGCTCTTCGCGGTGGGGCTGTTCACAATGGACCCGATCATGTACACAAGGGCCGCGACACCGAACACGAGCAGCGCGGCAGCAAGCGCCAGCGGTATCCATGCCGCGGGGCCGAGCGGTAGGGACTGCAGGAGCGGGAACGTCTGTGCTATGGCTGCAGATGCGGAGGCTATGCCAGGCGCTGACGCAGAAGTCATGCCGCCCATGGCCTGCAACGCTATCGGTATCTGCAGCATGTCACCACTATATCAATTTCCTGAATGTATTGCCGGTGGTCAGACTCTGGGCGCCCAGCATATCGCCCATCACCTCCGCGAAATCCAGCGCGACTATGAAAGATATGAACACGTCAAACAAGATAAATGCCTCCGGCTCTATGACACTCGTTATCGTCCCGGCTATTATGCCCTCCGTGAAGCTGTTGTACAGGCCGCTGAAGAAGTGCACGAAGAAAGAACCAATATTGTATAGGGAAGGTACCGCATAGTTCAGCAGCGAAGACTGCCCGAATATGGCGCTTGCGGCAGTAGAAGCAGCCGCGGTAGGTATCGTCGTGCACGAGCTTGCAAAGCTTCCCGTGCACATCATCGCATGCAGCAGCAACGGAAACACTATGTACATGCCTATGAAGACGCCCAGGAACGCTCCGCCGGCGGCCCTTGTCCACGGAAGCGTCCTTAGCACCAGGCCTGCGTAGAAGAATATCGGGAAG
>DAHXNT010000021.1 GCA_027365215.1 Microcaldota archaeon | reverse complement strand
AGACTCGTTCGACTCGAGCAAGGGCATAAGGGGCCACACCAAGCTCATAAAGCTCAGGTATCCGCCGGGCAAGACGAAGGAGGCGCTCGACAAGGAGCTGTTCGGCCTGGGCGGAACCGGTCCTGAGGCCGCTGCGGATCCTGAAAAGGGAGTCGAGGAAAATAACGCATAACGCTTTTGAGATTCAACGCCAATGGGTGCCACATTGAATTCCTACGACATAGTCCTAAGTTCCTGCGGCGCTGACGTCAGCTTTGGCAGGAAACTGGGGTTCGAGGGCATAGGCGTCGTAGGCAACGGCATAGTGGCCGTAAACGCCGACGACCCCAACGCGAAGGTACCGGAAGGCAGGGCAATCGCGTTCGGTGGCGCGGAAAACATGTCAGCGCTGGTCAGGAAGGGGATCACGGGAGTGTGCATTTCAGGCTACAAGATAGACAGGAAGCTCATCGAGGACATGTCGGCCAACGACTGCATACTCTGCATCAGCACCAAGGAGATAACGAATTCCTACGGGATAAGGAGGACGAAGGCGATCTACAGGGCGTCGAAGCTCTTCAGGCTGGCGAAGAAGAGGAAGATAAGGGTCGCGTTCGCGACTATGGCCTCTTCGATTGGTGAGATGCTCTCGAAGATACAGCTCATCGAGATCGCGAAGCTGATAGGAGCTGAGGAGCAGTACGCGAGGTACAGCATAAGCGAGATAAACAGGTATATAGTTGAGGGCGAAGAGCGATGATTAAGGAGAAGAGGCATTACCTCCTTGTGGAGTGCACTGCAGACGTGTCGGCCATGCGGGATTTCGAGAAGGACCTGCAGAACGAGATGATGCGGTGCATAGGCGAGATCGATTACCACACAGTCAATCCGAGGTTCGAGCGCCTCGAAGGTGACAGGGGCTTCATAATAAGCGGGACAGTCGAAGGGTTCGGCAGGCTCATCGTGGCGCTGTCTATGATAAAGAGAATCGGCGGAGCCGACATCGCGATGTTCACGCTCAAGAGGTCCGGCACCGTCACCGGGCTCATGAAGGGCATGGATGAAAGGGAAGGCTAGTCCGCTTCGCCAGACCCGGCTATGTAGAGCTTCACTTGCTTAAGCACGTCTATCTTCGTGGCTGCGCTGGGCTCTATCCTGTCCATCGCCCTGTCTATCGGAAGCAGCTCGTACGACTCGTGTTCAGGCGACAGGCGTATGCGCCTCACATCTTCTTCGCTTATGTATGCCAGGTAGTATACGGCTCTCTTCTTGACGTGGAACTTCTGGCCGTTGTTCAGCGGTTGATCGAACTCGTACTTGACCTCCGTCTTGAACTTCCTGTCAAGCTTCAGACTGCTCAAGCCGGTCTCCTCCCTGGCCTCCCTGATGGCCGCACTTATGAGGGACTCGCCTTCCTCCACGCCCCCCTTCGGGCCAATGTCTATGACCTCGCCGTAGCTTCTTGGCCGCTCATAGTGCTCATTGCTCTGCTTGAGCAGCACAACCTTGGTGCCTGATGGCGACTTTACAGCCAGGATTACGCCTGCTGACACGTGAGTCTTCGTTTCTATGCTAAAAACCATTGAATCACACGGCTAGGTCATGCGATTGTCTGGGTGAGAATGCCTGCCTTTTCGGCCTCCAGCATCAGCTTCCTGTCAGGCATGCCGGCAGGCGATTCCATTATTCCGATGCTGCCGTCGCGCAGCCTCACTAGCGCCACTGTGTACGGCTTGTCGCCGCCGTCCTCTGCAATCCTCGAGACGCTCGGGTAAGGTTTCCATTCGCCGTACTCTAGCACTTCGACCTTCCTGAGCAGCTCTGCCGTGTAGCCGGCGCGCGGCTTGTCGTCACCGGAATAGTTCCACTCGGAAGCCAGCGTTTTGGTGTCTTCCGCGTTGAAGCGCACAGTGACAGGGTCCTCCCTGTTCCTCAGGATATCCGTTATCCTGTGCTCCCTTATTGACGTCATGACAGTATCTGACAAGAAATCACCTTTTCCATCTATCTGTTCAGATATTTATTTCTTACCTGCGCCTGCAGGCACGGCAGAAAAGGCGCGATGCAGAGACCGAAGAGTTAGGGTTAGGGCGCTTTGGCTATCGGTGCGGCGAAGATGCCGCGGTTCGCCGTATTCTGCGCTGTCGTCGTGCCATTCTCACACGTATGATGAGCTGATGTTCATGCTGAGGAGGTCCCAGACCGTGCAGCCGTGCTCGTCCTTCATGTCCAGTATGCGCTTCGGAAGTGCCGAGAGCTGTATCATGGCTTCAGGGTCGCCGTGCCTGGCTATCACGTGCGCGACGGACGCGCCGTTCCTGCGGACCCTTATCCTGGCTATGAAGGCGTTGGAAGCCGCGGCTGTAGCCACTTCAGGGTCGGACTCCACGAGCTTGAGGAGAGTGCCTTCAGGGTCTCCTGCCGAGGCCGCGTAGGCCTGCTCGTCGCAGTGCTTGCGCAGGAACCTGGCTATCATCTCGGACATGTTTGCGCTCGAATTCGTTTCCCCATCCCTACCACCATATAGCTATTTTCTTGAGCGCTTAAAAATGCTATTCAATCCATACTTGTATCTGGCTAAAAGGAAGCCATGGAAAGCTTAAAAATGGGATTTGGCGTAAATAATATTGCTCATTTTGGATTAGTGGAATGAAGGCGTTGCAGCACATGCAGTGCTTGGGAATACACCGGAAGAATGAGGAAAAAACGAGGGAAATGAAATGATAGGGATTCGCGCGCCGGATTTCGAGGCTATGGCCTGGAAGGACAACGACTTCGGAAAGGTAAAGCTGTCCGACTACAAGGGCAAGTGGGTAGTGCTTTTCTTCTACCCTGCGGACTTCACGTTCGTATGCCCGACTGAGCTCGAGGGATTTGCGAAGGAGCAGGACGAGTTCGCGGGCAAGAACGCCGCAATACTAGCGGTGAGCCGCGACACCGAGTACGTCCACAAGGCGTGGCTCGAGGCCGACTCGAGGCTCAAGGGGGTAAGGTACCCGATGATAGCCGACAGGAAGGGCGAGATCGCCGCGAAGTACGGTGTGCTCAACGAGGGCACAGGGAACGCCAGGAGGGGCCTCTTCATAATAGACCCTGATGGCATCATAAAGTATGTTGTCATCACAGATGACGACGTAGGAAGGAGCACCGACGAGACTCTCAGGGTGCTGCTCGCGCTCCAATCAGGAGGGCTTTGTCCAGTCAACTGGAAGCCAGGGGAGGAGAACCTCAAGGTCAAAAAGTGAGAGGAGGAGATATCTTTGCTGCCATTTTATCACTATCTCCTCTCCTCCCCAAACCATAACATTATAAATATTCATTAAAAAGTAACCTATAGTCGCTTCTTACGGCATAAATCGGCCTAAATTCACGCTTATCACATGGTGAAATGATGTATCCAAACGTACAAGCTTATGACAGGGGCATGATGTTCAGCCCTGACGGGCAGCTCTTCCAGGTAGAGTACGCCAAGGCGGCTGTCAGGAAGGGAGCCACGGCAGTAGGGATAGTCGCAAAGGACTCGATAATCCTGGCGGCCCACAAGAACATAACGGAGCCGCTGGTTGTTCCGCAGACGTTCCAGAAGATATTCAGGATAGACTCGCACATCGGCTCCACCTACAGCGGCATAGTCTCTGACGGGCTTCACCTCATAGGCAGCATGCGCAACAAGACGCAGACGCACAGGATGGTATACAACGAGACTGAGTCGGTAGAGACCCTCGCTAGGGAGATATCCGACGACATGCAGGTCGCTACGCAGTACGGCGGAGTAAGGCCGTATGCGGGATCGCTCCTCATAGGCGGAATGAACGCCGAGCCGATGCTGTTCGAGGTGGATCCCTCGGCCACGCCGATGGGCTACAAGGCTGACGCGATAGGCACCGGCAAGAAGCAGGCGGGTGATATACTCGCGCGCGAGTACAAGGACAACATGAGCGCAGACAATGCGATTGCCCTCGGCATAGAGGCCATAAAGAAGAGCTTCGATGGCAAGATAAAGGAGAATAATCTTGACGTTTCAATGATAACAAGGAGCAACGGGTTTGAGGTATTCAGCCCAGAAAAGATAGCAACATATCTCTGATTTTGCCTCCTTTTCGTATGTGATGATAAAATGTCAAAGGTCGTTATAGCGAAGTACAGCCACGGAAACGACGATTTTGAGATACTTGTCGATGCGGACCTGGCGTACGAGTACATGACAGGCAAGCGCAGCGACCCGCTCAGCGTTCTGGAAACTGAAGAGGTGTTCAAGGACGCCAAGAAGGGCGAGAAGCAGAGCGACGGCAAGATATCCGCCGCGTTCGGCACCTCCGACCTCGCAAAGGTCGTGGATATTATACTGAAGAAGGGCCATGTGCCGATAACGTCCGAGCAGAAGAACAAGCTCGCAGAGGACAAGAGGAAGCAGGTAATAGAGATAATATCGAAGAACTCGATAGACCCCAGGACGAACACCCCTAATCCTCCGATAAGGGTCGAGAACGCCATAGAGCAGGCTAAGATATACATAGACCCGATGAGGAGCGCGAGCGACCAGATAGACGAGATAGTTAAGAAGCTGAGCACGATACTGCCGATAAAGTTCACAAACGTCAAGATGGAGGTGACAGTGCCGCCTGAGTTTGCGAACAGGTGCTTCGGTATGCTCAAGCACTACAACATCAAGTCGGAGAGGTGGCTCTCTGACGGCTCGCTGCAGGTGAACCTCGAGTTCCCGGCAGGCCTCAGGGACGAATTCTTCGACAAGATAAACGGCCAGACCCAGGGAAGGGCGCTGGTGAAGATATTGGATTAGTACAAGGGACTGATGATATGAGAGAGATAATATTTCCAGGACAGAGCGTCGACAGGTCGGCCAGCAGGGAAGGCACCTACATGGAGAAGGGCGAGGTGTACTCGAAAGTCGTAGGGCTGTATGACAGCAGCACCGGCAGCCTGATATCCCTCGAGGGGGCATGGAAGCCAAGAGAGGGGGAGAAGGTCATAGGGGTAGTTTCCGAGATAGGAAGGAAGGACACCTACAGGGTCAACCTCTCGGTGAACACCGAGGGCGTAATAATAAGCGGAAGGTACGAGAGGTACAGGTTCAGGGTCGGCGATGTCGTCGAGGCTTCAGTTGCGCGCGTTGAAAGCGGGAGCAGCGTGGTGCTCGAGAGGCCGAAACCGCTCGGCTTCGGAGTGGTCATGAAGATCAAGCCGACGAAGATACCGAGGGTCATAGGCAAGGGCAACACCATGGTCGACCAGATATCTAACCTGACGAAGTGCAGGATATCCGTAGGCATGAACGGCATAGTCTGGCTCAGCGACGGCAACCTGCAGCTGGCAATGGCAGCGCTTAGGAAGATAGAGGAGGAGGCACATACCTCCGGATTGACAGAGAGGATAAAGAAAATGTTAAGCGGTGAATGATTTGGCATCATCAAAGAACAAACCGGAATTGCTGAAGAATGGAAAGAGGCTCGACGGAAGGGAGCTCATACAGCTGAGGCCCATAAGGCTCGAGGCAGGAGTGATAAAGAATGCGGACGGGTCCGCATACCTCGAATGGGGCAACAACCGCGTCATAGCGGCAGTCTACGGGCCCATGGAGGCGCAGCCGAAGCACACCTCCGACCCAACGAAAGCGGTGATAAAGTGCAGGTACTCGATGGCGCCGTTCTCCGGGCTGTCAGACCACGGCAGGTCAGGCCCGAACAGGAGGGCCACTGAGATATCGAAGGTTACGAGAGAGGTATTCGAGAACGTAGTAATGGTCAACGAATTCCCGGGCACGGAGATAAACGTCTATATCGAGATACTGCAGAGCGACGGCGGCACAAGGGCCGCAGGTATAACGGCGGCATCGGTCGCGCTGGCGAACGCAGGCATACCGATGAAGGACCTCGTTTATGCGGTCAGCGCTGGTAAGATCGGCGACAAGATTGTACTCGACCTTAACATGATCGAGGACAACTACTCCGACTGCGACATGCCGATGGCTATATCGCCGAAGAGCGGCGATATACTGCTGCTGCAAATGGACGGCAACCTCAGCACCAGCGAGCTCAGGACAAGCATACAGCACATAATAGACGCAGGCAAGACGATAAGCGCAGCGCAGCAGGATGCGCTGAAAAGGTTCTATGCGAGCAGGCAGCCCGAAGGCGAAGGCGAAAGCGAAGGCAAGGGCGCGGGCATGGACCAGGAGGCAAGCACAGGGTGATGATATGGAAGCGATAGACATAGTGAAGGGCAATTACATAAGGGACCTAATAGGCAAGGGGCAGAGGCCTGACGGCAGGGACATGCTGGCGTTCAGGAGCATAAGCATAAAGAAGGGCATAATACAGAACGCCGAGGGTTCCGCGCAGGTTGATCTAGGCGGCACGAAGGTGCTCGCAGGAGTCAAGGTAATGGTAGGAAGCCCGATGAGCGACACGCCTGAACAGGGCAACCAGATAGTCTCGGCCGAGCATTGGCCTGGCGCCGCAAGGGAATTCGAGCCTGGGCCTCCGAGCCCGGAGTCGATAGAGCTCGCTAGGGTAGTCGACAGGGGCATAAGGGCCGCGGGCTGCATCAACCTCGAGAGCCTTTACCTAGAAGAAGGCAAGTGCTGGGACATATACATCGACATATACGTGCTCAACCATGACGGCAACCTGATAGACGCGGGCAACCTCGCGGTGATGTCGGCATTGGAGAACACGAAAATGCCGAGGTACGAGAACGGCGAGGCAGTAAGGACGGACCGCACCACGCCCCTCAAGGTCAACAGCGTAGTCGCGACCACGACGTTCGCGAAGATAGGCGACAAGATCGTGCTAGACGCGTCGAAGGACGAGGAGAACGCGATGTCGGCGAGGCTGACGATAGCGACGGACGGCAGCGCAATACGCGCCATGCAAAAGGGTATGAGCGGAAGCTTTAATATTGATGAAGTAGAGGAATTATCCAAGATATCAATGGAGAAGCATGCTGAGCTCAAGAGGATAATGGAGCAGTAAGCGAATAAGCGAAGCAGGTGAAAGAATGGCTAACGCTAGCATAAGATACGGCAGGAGAATCAGGAAAAGGAACGCCTCGGTCATAGCGGAGAAGAGGACGAAGTACAAGTGCGACGTGTGCGGACGACTCACGGTAAAGAGGATAAGCACCAGCATATGGAAGTGCAGGCACTGCGGAACCACATACGCCGGCGGGGCTTACATGATGAGGACTCCGGCGGGAGAGCTCGCCGTCAGGCTCATAGACGAACTGGCAAAGCAGCAGAAGGGATAAGGATAGGAAATGCGGATGATCTTATGACTGGCAGCAATGGGGACGACGTGAACATCATATATTCGCCGATAAAGGAGCTCGTGGTACACGACGTGATAAAGTCGGAGATGAAGGAGCTCATAAAGAGCAGGGTGACACCGCAGGGAAACATACCGCTCTACTGGTGCGGCGGCGTCCTGTTCGGATTCAACTCGCTCCCGCCGACCAAGGACGTGGTCAAGGAATACCTCAGCGGGAGGATACACTGGATGGAGGTCCAGTATGCGGAGATGGCGGAGTACAGAAAGGAGGTAGAGGCTGGAGACGAGCAGTACCTGAAGACCAGCGTAGTCAACACGAATGCCAATGCAGTGCACAGGAGCTTCGTCAACTGGCTGAAGGGCAACGTGAAGAACGGCGTAGTAGTCACGGGCGCCAGCCCCATAAGCACAGGCAGCGGCAGTGACGGTCTAAGTAACAGCACAGGAAAGGGCATTCTGAAGAGACGAAAGTGAAGAAGGATTAAGACAAGGTGACGATATGGCCTATGTATGCAAGAAATGCGGCAAGAAGATAAAGGAAGTGAAGAACTTCGTAAGGTGCGAGTACTGCGGAGGCAAGGTGCTCGTCAAGGAGAGGTCGAGCATAGTCAGGGAGATCTCGACAGACTGATTCATTCGGCCCTATTTTTACTTTTGGCGGAGCGCTCCGTTGCCAATCAGGTTGCCGATTGGTATCTCATGGATATCGATGGCGCTAAGGGATTAACGTTTTGCCGCCTGCAATTCGCTCATTTCTCGGACTCGCTGACTATGACCGTTTCCGAGACGTTCTTTACCCTTGCGTAGCTGACGCTGTTCCTCCTGAGCTCCAGGGACGTTTTCTCGCTCCTTATTATGTTGTCTACCTTCTTGAGAAGCAGCGAAGACACCTTCCCCTCTTCGAAGTCGAGTATAAGGTCTTCCACCTTGCCCAGCCTCTTCCCAGTATTGCTTATTATGTCCTTGCCGTAGAGTTCCGAAAGCATTATCGCCATCTTCCACACCAAATGTTAAACTGATTGTATGTATACCAAGGATTTGATAGCTATATAACCCTTTTTATGTTCTTCATGGCGAAGATCCTTGATGTGTATTCCTTGAGCTCTTTCATGAAGCCCTCCGGATCCTTCTTTAGCTGCGCCCTCTCCTCCTCGGAGAACAGGGAGTCGTTGCCCTTGACCAGCCTGACCATGTAGTCGTCGCTTATGTGGTAGCATTCCTGGCCGCATGCCGAGCACTTGTATCTGGGCGCCGTAGGCGTGCCGCCGCTTCCTTCGCCAGGCACTGGCACGCTCCTCTCTAGGGACATGCTGCCGCACGTTGGGCAGCTCCTCTTTATCGTAACGGGTTTGTAGTCTATCGTTACCGTCTCTATGTCTCCAGCAGGGTGTTCGAGAGAAATCAGCTCCTTGAGGCCATTCGCGACGGCTGCGGCGTCCGGTCCTTCTATTGCCTTTTCGAGGGACTGGAACAGCGTAACGCCCTCCGCATCGAACTTCGAATAGAGGGAGCTATCGCCTATGCGCTCTACGAGGAAGGTATATTCCTTTCCGTCTACTGAATAGTCGACTCTTACCTCGCCATGAGGACCATGGGACTCGTACGCCCTTACTTTTATGTCAACCACCATGCTTCATCCTGTACGTATCGACGTCCTCGCCCAGTATGGTGCTCCTGCTGTTCTTCTTGGCCCTGGATACCGCGTACCTAGCTATCTCGGCGGCCTTCGCCTCGAGTATCTTAGATATCGCGCTTGCGGCCTCGTCGCTGACCATTATCCCCTTCCTGCCTACGAGCTTCTTTATGGCGCTTTTTGGTATCCTGGACGTCATAACACCATCCTTAGCATCAGTACTCAAGATCCTCATCACGGC
>DAHXNT010000020.1 GCA_027365215.1 Microcaldota archaeon | reverse complement strand
ACCAGCCTGTTGTTGTCTAGCAATATTACGCTGTCGCAGTGCTTCCTCAGCTTCTGTATTCCCTCCTCGGCCTTTACCTTCCTGACCCTTTCGAGGTTGAATGGGTACGTTGCCATTGCGACCACTATCGCGCCCTGCTCCTTCGCGATTTGTGCGATCACAGGTGCGGATCCAGTTCCTGTTCCGCCTCCTTCTCCGACGCACAGGAATACGAGCTGCGCCGTAGAAATCTCCTGCTCTATTAGCTGCCTGTCGACTTCGGCGGCCTTCTGCCCGACTGTCGGATCTCCGCCTGCTCCGAGTCCCCTCGTTATGGTCTTGCCAATAAGCACTTTCTTGACTCTGTCGTCAATAATCTTGAATTGCTGCGCATCGGTGTTCACGCCTATGAACTCCGTGCCCTTCACGCCGGCTTTCACCAGCCTATTCACCATGTTGCAGCCAGCTCCTCCTGCGCCAATTGTGACAATTTTCACATGGTCGGAACCATACTGTTCCAGGTCGTCCTTACTCTGACCCAACACGTCATTTATGAGATCGCTCATACCAATCGCCGTTTAATAATGATGAAGGAATGTTTAAAAACCTTTGTTGGCGGTTTCCAATATAGATACTCACGTCTTTTACGGAGTTACGCACCTTTTCCAAAGATAAGCTTTCATTTACTCAAGTAAATTTATTTTACTCGAATGGCACAGCATTTACCAAAGTAGCATGCAATCGCGCAAAATTCGGAGTATCGCGGGCGCGGTCAGCTGTTTTCAGTATAGCTGTTCGTTATCGTGCCGTTCGTCGACATTATCACGAAGAGCGACTGTATCGAACCCCCTGCCGTGTAGTTGATCAGCCAAGAATTGCTGAACGTATCGTTGAGAGGTGTGAAGTTTGCCGGAATCGTGTCGTAGAATTTTGCATGGACGGTAGTTGCATTGTACCCGTATCTTGAAACGTAGTCCTTTATCGGAGTGTAGTTCTGCGCGTACGACTGGGCTATCGCTATGTAAGGCGAGCTTATCACGTAGTTGTAGTATTTGCCGAGAAGGCTGCCGACCCCGTAGATGCTGCAGTTGTCGGAATACACGCTGTATACTGTTGGGGAAAGGCCTAGCGCAGGATAGTCGAAGCTCTCGGTAAGTATCGCAGGGCAGGGAGTCGTGGAGTTGTAGACTATGTTTACCACTACGCTCCAGCTGTCGTTCTTGAGCTTGGAGGGGCTGACGTTGACGACGTTTATTATGGCGCCGGGCGAGTGCGCCTGCAGGTCGCTCATCACCACCTGCTGCGCCTGTGCTTGGGTAAGCTGCGGGCTGTACGTGTACTTCAGTAAGAAGAACGCGCCCAGTATCACGCCGATTATTATAGCGGCTATTATGACTTTTGCGAACAGGTCCATTGGCTACCACTGTGATAAAGGTATTGATAGGAAAGATTATAACTATTTATCAGCTCATATTAGGATAAATGCGGGTATCCGCAGGTGGTATTGGATGAATTTTATAAGCATTGATGACGTTTCTTCGGAGCAGATGCAGAGGATATTTGACATAGCCGACAGGATAAAGGCTGGTAAGATGGAGGTCTCGATAGGCCAAGATGCCATCATGGTGCTGCTTTTCGAGAAGCCTTCCACGAGGACCAGGGTATCGTTCGAGGCTGCGATGGCGAAGCTGGGCGGAAAGTCCATATACCTGGACAGCATGACTACACAGCTGTCAAGGGGCGAGAGCCTGTCTGACACGGCCAAGGTCCTAAGCGGATACGCCAACTACTTAGTGGCCAGGATGAACAGGCATGCCGACATAGTAGAGATGGCATCCAGTTCCACCATACCGGTTATAAACGCGCTGACTGACCTGGAACACCCGTGCCAGTCGCTGAGCGACCTCTACACGGTAAGGGATGCCAAGAAGGCACTCAAGGGAATAAGGCTCGCGTTCGTCGGGGACATAGCCGCGAATACCGCGAACTCGCTGATGCTTGCCGGCGTGAAGCTGGGCGTCGACATAGTGCTCATAGGCCCGAAAGAGTACCAGCCGAACCCCGTGTACTTCACTAAGGCGCGCGAGTACGGCAGCGTCGAGGTGTTCGACGATCCGAAAGAAGGGCTGAGCGATGTAGACGTCATATACACGGACACGTTCGTCAGCATGGGGCAGGAGAAGGAGGCGCAGGACAGGAAGAAGCTTTTCGAGCCTTACCAAGTCAACGCGGAGATGCTCAAGTACGCGAACGACGATGCTATCGTGATGCACTGCCTGCCGGCGCACCGAGGCGAGGAGATATCTGCGGAGGTGCTTGACGGTCCGAGGAGCGTGGTGTGGGACCAGGCGAAGAACAAGATGCTGATAGAGGAGGCTATACTTCTATACCTATCGGAGAACGAGACGGGATAACGTAAACGTCTTACATGCGCGTGTAGAGATTGTGGGTATACAGTTGACTATACTGTGTTGCAGAATCAGCCGAAGATTGCGCCGAAGCCCGCGTTGCCCCTCTCCTTCTCATCCTTTATAGTATTAAGCAGCTTGTCCTCCTGCTCCTTGCTGGTCCTCTTGACGCTCTTGAAAGTCTCGGCGAACATCTTCTCCGACCTGTCAAGGAACTCGTCTGACGCGCTTATGTATATGTAGGACTTGCTTTGGTCGAAGCCGGCAGAGGCTCCGTCCCTTATCGAATATTCCTGCCTAACGAAAATAAGATCCGAGTACTTGTCATTCGCGAGCTTCTTCAGGAATTCTGCCCTCTTCGCCTCGCCCTCCTCGTACGCCTTCTTCTCCTCTTCCGTCATCTTCGAGACGGGCTTGTCCGGGGCCTTCGATGCCATTTCCTGGCTGAGCGCAGGATCGAACTCAAGCCTGGCCTTGAGCGTATTTAGCTCGGAGTTGTCGCATTCGTAGACTCTTTCTGACATGAGACGCGCCTTTGTCCGGTTACTGTTACTGCTGATCGAGCAGCTTGGCGTTTATGGTGCCGTCGCGGCCAACCCTGTTCAGCACGACCGCCTTGCCGAGGTCGGTGCTTATTATCGTGCCCTTGGTTATGATGTTAAGCCTTGCGAAGTTCTTGTTATCCTTCGATTCGAGCACTCCCTTTATCGCCATCTTCTTGTAGCCCTCCTTTGTGAGCAGGTTGACCTCAGCGGCCTTCTTGAGCTTTGTGCTCACGTTCCCGCCGCGCCTCCTGACCTTAGAGGTGCCCTTGCCGGCGCCTAGCCTGGTCTCCGCCGGGAAATTTCCCATCTCGCTCCTTCTCTTGTCCCTGAACTTCGAGACTCTCTTGCCGTTGCCGGAGCTCTTGGTTCTTGACCTTCCGTGCATTCTTCCGCTCATCTAAATCACTGAATTAAAAACAGCAGTATTAGTTTACTCTGTACATTATTTATTCCTTACTGTGCGTTATATTCTTTTGTCAGGCGCATAGTTTGCGCAGGATACCTTACCAAGGTGACAACGTGATCAACATAGGGGATTTCCAGAAGATAGAGCTTAAGGTCGGCAGAATCGTGGAGGCAAACGACCTTGAAGGCGCAAGAGGGCCGATGTACGCGCTCAAGGTGGATATAGGTGAAGAAGCACCCAGGGACATAGTGGCGGGCATACGCGACAATTACGCCAAGGAGGAGCTCGTGGGCAGGTACATAATCGTGGTTGCGAACCTCGAGCCGAAGAGCGTGGCCAATTTCAAGTCGAATGGCATGCTGCTCGCCGCAGAGGCCGACGGCAAGCTGGCGCTCCTTACCATAGACAAGGAGATCGCCCCGGGGAGCAAGGTGCATTGAATGCTGAATAGCGTAGAAACCCCGGCGAAAAGCGGATTCGCCGAGCTGGTGGTGCGCAACAGGAGGTTCCTCGAGAAGAACACAGACTACAAGGAGCTGGAGGGCGGCCAGCATCCGGACTTCATAGTGATTGCGTGCTCAGATTCGAGAGTCACTCCCTCTATAGTGATGGATTCCGGCCTGGGATCGATGTTCGAGATAAGGACGGCCGGAGGAGTAGTGGATGAGGCGGCGCTCGCGTCCATAGAGTACGCGGTGGAGCATCTCGGCACGGAAAAGCTCCTCATAATGGCGCATACCAACTGCGGAGCCGTCACCGAGGCGCAGAAGCTGCTCAGGACCAGCATCGCAGGGAAAGAGATAAGGGTGGAGAGCGCGCTGGACCACCTGGCTTACGGTATATACAGGAACATAGCCGGCAATCCTGACAACGAGGTCGACCTCAGGAACGCGG
Source organism: Microcaldota archaeon (assembly GCA_027365215.1). Taxonomy (GTDB): domain Archaea; phylum Micrarchaeota; class Micrarchaeia; order Micrarchaeales; family Micrarchaeaceae; genus JAMCYG01. Next base: position 5,096 of record DAHXNT010000020.1, on the reverse strand, counting down.
TGATAGACAACGCCAAGGCCCAGAGGGAGGCCCTGCTGAAGAGCTCCGCCTTGAAGGAGGCATACCAGGAAGGCAAGCTTGAGATAGCGATCGGTTTGTACGACGTCAGCACAGGAGAGCTGGCCATATTATGAAGACCGTCTACGCGATAGTTCACGGCATAGTGCAGGGCGTCGGATACAGGGAGCTGGTGAGATCCGCCGCGTCGGGCCTCGGAATAAGGGGCAGCGTGAAGAACGAGGCAGACGGAAGCGTAAGCGTGATAGCGATAGGTGACGAGAAGAGCATAAGCAGGTTCCTCGAATACATAAAAGTGGACTTCCAGCCTGCAGGGCCGAGCGTCTTCGAGATAGAGCTGGTCAAGGAAAGGCCGGACCACAAGGCACCCGACGGTTCCGCTAACGATGGCTTTGCCGTGGTAAGATAGCGGCATGCAGAATCCGGCCAGTTGGATGAAAATTGCTGTAATTGCCGGCCTAACCGCAGGCGATGGCAGTCAGGCCTTGGTGTCGACTTTTTTGAACAGGAAGCCTTTCTTGCTCACTTTCCCGTTGAATTCGCCGAACTTGCAGTCCTTCAGCGTTCCAAGCTTCACGCCGATCTGCTCAGACATCCTGGCTGCCGTGTCCGGCATGAATGGCGATATAAGTATGCTTATTATCCTGGCACCCTCAAGAAGGTTATAGAGTGCGTTCGACAGTTCCTTGCCTTCAAGCTTCCAGACGGCCTTGTCGTTGACGTACTTGTTCAGCTCTCCGAGGAACTTCCATATGGTATCCAGGGCCGAGAGGGTGTCTAGCTCATCCATTGATTTCCTTATGCCATCGAGATCCAGCTTCCCTTCCAGCTCCGGCTCCCCCTCTATCTTTCCGTCGAACTTTTCGGCCATTGTGACCACCCTGTTCAGGAAGTTGCCGAGATCCGCGACGAGTTCGTTGTTTATCCTCTCTACGAGCTTCGCCTCGGAGAAATCACCGTCCCTGCCGAATGATATCTCCCTGGCGCAGAAGTATCTGAGTGCGTCAGCCGAATACTTGTCCGCGAGTTGGACAGGGTCTATTGCGTTGCCTTTCGACTTGCCCATCTTTTCGCCGGCGACTGTCAGCCAGCCGTGTGCAAATACCTTTCTGGGCAGCTCTATCTTTGCCGACATCAGCATCGCCGGCCAAATCACGGAATGGAACCAGTTGATCTCCTTGCCCACGACATGGACGTCTGCGGGCCAGAATTCCTTGAACTTCTCGCCGTCGGGCCAGTCTATACCAGTAAGGTAATTCGTAAGGGCGTCTATCCAGACATAGATGTAGTGTTTCGGGTCCGGCTGAAAGCCTATGGCCCAGTCGACGGATATCCTTGTTATGTCGAGGTCCTTTAGGCCCCCTTCCACCCTATTGCTTATCTCCTTCGACCTGAATTCCGGTGACAGGAAGTCCTTGTGCGATTTATAATATTCCAACAATCGGTCCTTGTACTTGCTGAGCCTGAAGAAGTATGCTTCTTCCTTCACCCATTTTACCTCGCGACCGCACTCCGGGCACCTGCCATTGACCAGCTGCAGTTCCGTCAAGAATGTTTCATCAGGCACGCAGTACCAGCCTGCGTATTCGCCCTTGTATATGTCGCCACTGTCTGATAGCAGCTGCACGAACCTATCGACCGTTTTTGTGTGCTCCGCCTCTGTGGTGCGTATGAAGCGGTCGTAGCTTATGTTCAGCTTTTTCCATACGTCGATGAATTTAACGGATATCCTATCGGTGAATTCCTTTGGGCTTTCGCCGTTGGCGCTTGCCGCCTTGGCCACCTTCTCGCCATGTTCATCCGTGCCCGTTAAGAAGAAGACATCGTCGCCGGCGAGCCTGTGCCAGCGCGCGAGTATGTCTGACATGATTGTCGTATAAGCGGTCCCTATGTGCGGCACGCTGTTGACGTAGTATATTGGCGTGGTTATGTAAAACTTGGATATATGATCACCGTGCTGCCGGAAGGCGTGATACGCTGCCGACACCTTCCGCTACAAAGTTAATATGTATAGCTTATTATTATTTCTCCGCTAACCTCTTTTACAATTCCTTTCTTTGAATACTTATAATTGCTTTTACTCATAATACAAGTATAATGGGGTTTGTATGGCCGACGTCGTCATCGAGGCGCTGAAGCAGAAGTTCGACGACTTCCTCGAGAGCTACTACAAGGAGCAGATCGGCGACCTGGTCATATCATTCCCGGAATCGAGGAGCCTGAAGGTCGATATCAGCGACCTGCAGAAGTTCGACCCGGAGCTTGCAAGCGAGCTGGTGGAGAGGCCGGACAACGTGCTCGAGGCCGCGAACCTGTCGCTGAAGGACAAGCTCGGCGAGATGGTGGCCGAAGGCAACGAGGTGCACGTGCGGTTCCAAAACCTCAGCATAAACAACCCGTTCGTGCAGGACGTCGGTGCTAAGTATATAGGGAAGATGGTATCCCTCGATACGCTGTCGGTCAAGAGGTCCGAGATAATACCGAAGGTCAAGATAGGCACCTACAAGTGCACGTACTGCGGCAACGTCATGAAGGTAAGGGTGGGCACCGACCCGATAAGCGAGATATGCAGCCAGTGCAAAAGGAAGTCGATGAAGCAGGACGTAACCGAATCGGAATTCATAAACCTGCAGAAGATAGCGGTGCAGGACCCCCTGGAGAAGCTCAGGGGCAACACTCCGACGTGGCAGCTGGAAGTTTGGCTGGAGGACGATCTTGTAAACTCGGTCATACCTGGCGACAGGGTAGAGATAGCGGGCGTGCTGAGGATAAGGCCGAGGAGGAACAAGCGCGGCAAGGAGGAGACCTCGATGTTCACCATGTACCTCGACACCGTCTCGATAGTGCCGAAGCAGAAGGAGTTCGCGGAGATAGCGATAACGGAAGAGGAGGAGAGGCAGATAATTGAGCTCTCGAAGGACCCGAGGGCCTTCGAGAAGATATCGGACTCGATTGTGCCGTCGATATACGGCTATAACGAGATAAAGCAGGCGGTAGTGCTGCAGCTGTTCGGCGGCACGCCGGGGAAGCTGCTTGTAGATGGCGGGCTGATCAGGAGCGACATTCACATGCTGCTGATAGGCGATCCGGGAAGCGCCAAGACAAGGGTTCTTCAATCGGTCGCTGTCATGGTGCCTAAGGGCATATACGTCAGCGGCAAGTCGGTTACCGGCGGAGGCATGACTGCCGTGGCTGAGAGGGATGACTTTTCGGAAGGCGGCTGGACCCTGAAGGCAGGAGCGCTGGTCCTGGGAAATGGCGGCGTAGTCTGTATCGACGAATTCGATAAGATAAACGATGAGGACCGCGCCGCACTTCATGAGGCGCTTGAATCACAGACGATAAGCGTTGCGAAGGCAGGCATAATAGCGACGTTCAACGCCAGAACTGCCGTGCTCGCCGCCGCGAACCCAAAGTTCGGAAGGTTCGATCCGAACATGTACCCCGCAGACCAGTTCGACATTCCGCCGACGCTTCTATCGAGGTTCGACCTTATCTTCCCGGTAAAGGACGTGATGGACGAGGAACTCGACACCAACATAGCGAGGCACATACTGGTGCAGCACGAGGCCGCGGGCGCGAAGATAGCGCAGTTGAGCGATTACGAGCAGGTGGAAAAGCCGCCGATAGAAAAGGAGCTGCTCAGGAAGTACATCGCGTACGCGAAGACGAACGTCAACCCAAGGCTGGGCAAGGAGGCCGGAAACAGGATACAGGAATATTACGTAGAGCTCAGGAAGATGGGCAAGAGCAGGGGCGCTACCCCTATAACCCCGAGGCAGATAGAGGGCCTCGTGAGGCTCGCGGAAGCAAGCGCGAAGAGCAGGCTCGCGGACGTCGTCGAGCTTTCCGACGCGGAGAGGGCGATATCCCTGACCGAATTCATGTTCAAGACGCTCTCCATCGACAGCTCCGGCAGGAGGGATATAGACGTCATACTGACAGGCATGCCCAAGGAGAAGGTGGACAAGCTCAACACGCTGCTCAACATAATCAAGGACCTTGAGGAGAAGGAGGGCTATGCTAGCATGAAGAACCTTTACGAGGAGAGCGAGAAGGCGGGCATAACTTCCGATATGGTAAACAGGTACGTCAAGGAATTGGAGCGCAGCGGAGACATCTACATGCCTAAGGCAGGCATGCTGAAGACGGTAAGGCACGAGGCGGAATAGCCGTAGCCGGCGCAGTACAAACAAGGAGTTGGTGGATTGCAGATAAAAAGGATAGAGCACAGGCAGCTGGTACAGATAATGGCGATATTCGCGATCGTCCAGTTCGGCGGCCTCTTCCTTGCGATAAGCGCGTTCTCAGGAGTCACGTATTCCGAGGCCACGCAATTGCAGGCCGTCAGCTCTGGTTCCAGCGCCGCGCTGCTGATAATCTACATAGTGGCGTTCAGCGCGATGTTCGTGATAATAAGCAGGATATACAAGGGCAACAAGATATTCCTGTTCCTCGAGGCGTACATAATATTCATAGCCTCGCTCTACATGTTCGGCATGCTCCTCAGCATACCGAGCGGGAGCGCGATGCAGTTCCTCTACGGCGACGGAAGCATATGGACGTATGCGGCTGGAGCCGCGATCGGCGTGGGACTCGTCTTCGCGAAGAACAGGATACCGAGGCTGAGGAATACCACCGCCATGATAGCCAGCATAGGAGTCGGAACCATATTAGGGATAACGTTCAGCTTCGAGGCGGCGCTCATATTCATGTTCATACTCGCGGCATACGACTTCATAGCGGTATTCATAACGAAGCACATGATAACGATAGCGAACGCGGCGATAAGCATGAACCTCTCGTTCATGGTGTCGGCCAACGACATAGAGGCCGTGCCGGTCGGCATGCTGAGCAAGGATGAGTATGATGCGTACGTCAAGACCGCGAAGGACGACAAGGTCTGGGAAAGGATAGCAAAGAGGTTCAAGATGAAGAGCTACGTTCCGGTGAGCGCAAGCGTTGGACTGGGCACCGGGGACCTGGCGATGCCGCTGATGCTGGCTGTGTCCGCGTACAAGGTGTACTTCAGCTTCACGTTCAGCATCTTCATAATATTAGGGGCGGTACTCGGACTC